>CANOHX010000226.1 GCA_947565885.1 uncultured Lachnospiraceae bacterium | reverse complement strand
GATGAAGATTTTGTAAAGAACTATCCCGACATTCCGTGGCGGCAAATCAAAGGAATGCGAAATATTTACGCTCATGATTATGACATTATTGACAATGACATTATATGGGAAACTATAACAAAAGAAATTCCTGAGCTTAAAGAAAAAGTGCAGATAATCTTTCAGATAATTATGAAAAATGCCAATAAATGAAAAAAAGAAACCTTGAACTTCCAAGGTTTCCTTTTCTAATGCGGAAGATGGGACTTGAACCCACACGTCTATACAGACACAAGATCCTTAGTCTTGCCTGTCTGCCAATTCCAGCACTTCCGCAGACAATCTAAATTGCCATGTCGTCTTAACGACTTTAAAATAGTACCAAATCCTGGCGGGATTGTCAATATGATTTTTTAATTTTTTTGATTTTTTGACAATAACTAACCTTTACGAATGATAAATAAAAAATAATTCTCTTTCTCATCCATGGCAAATTCCCTGAGCAATGCAAACTCCTTATGCAGACGGAGCTGTTTTTTGACTAAATTTTTCTCATTGGCATACATGATAATTTGCCCCTGTTCTTCCAATAACTCTGCTGCTTTATCAAAAAACGAAGCATAGAGTTCATCAAGTTCTGCCCGGCTCTTCTTTCCTCGCTCCGGCATGTCCGTAATAATCTCATCGAACAGGTATTTATGCGTAAACTCAAAAAAATCCCGGTTGATATAATAAACTTCCTTGCCGGCAAGTTCTGTATTCTCTTTCGCCTTGGCAATCGCTTCCCCAAAAATATCAATGCCGTACATCACTTTCGCCGGACACACCTTGTCCCGCTCAATCAGCATAGTCCCCACGCCGCAGAATGGATCCAAAATCTGCGCCTGTTCTGCCATATAAGGCTTTGCCAGCCTGACAATCAAAGCTGCCTGCTCCGGCCTGATGGAAGCAGACACCGTATGCCTGCGGTAGGGAAAACGTTCCTCTCCAAACGTAAACAGTTTTACCAGCGGCAAGAACTCACCATCCCGATTTTCCATCAGGCGGATTTCAATCTCATAATCGGAAGCCGAATTCTTTAATCTCCCGCCAGTCTCCTGTTCCAGGGCAAAGCTGCACTTTTTGACGAATGCGCTGCGCTGGTCTAAAGCCCTCGGGCTGTGCAGGCTCAGGCGGAAATAAAACGCATCTTCTGCAGCATGCGCTTTTTTCAGCATATCCAGCAAGTCAGAATGCGCCAATGCCGCTGCCGCTTCCCTAGGTTCTGCGGGAATTCTCTTTACGTTTAAGGGAAACAGCAATTCCCGGTATGTGGGAATCCGCAAAACGGATTTTAAGCGGCTGGTATATACGCGCACCCCGCTTTTTAGAATCGTAACCTTTCCTTCCTTTACCTGCCCTGCCGTTATCTGCTGATACTGTTTCCCGGTAGTGAGAATGACCTCCCAGGCAGCATCATATCCCTGAAACCGATGCCTTCTGTGGACGATCCCCTTATCCACAAGTTTGCGTAAAGACGACAGTTCCTCCCGGATATGCTTTTCTTCCTCTATGGCAGGACGGTACGCTTCAAGCTGAGCCAGGCGTTTTCTCAGCCTCTCCATACAGGTGGAACAATCCAGCCCCTTAAGCGCCTTAAGATAATCGCTTTTTACAAATAACTGCTGCTCGTTTTCGTATGCCTGATACAACAGCGGCACATTCTCATCCTGCCCAAGCTTTCCCAAAACCAGGGCTGCATTCTTGCGCACCTTAGGATCGGATTCCTCCAGCATTTTGACGAGTACGCTGTAATCTCCCTGGAGGATGGCAAGTAATTCTTCTCTCGCCGCCTCCTCTTTCAGTTCCTGCTTAAGCTCTATTAGGTTTTTCCGCAAATCCAACCCCATTTTCAAATTTTCATACTGTTCTTTTATCATCTCTGCTCCAATCATCACGAATCCCTTTATTTTCCCCTTATTCAGGGCTTTTTATACATACTTTCCGTTCTGCAACGCTGCCTTGTTCCATTATAAACCAAATATGGTTTTTATTCTACATTCTTTTTTTAAGAAGTTCATCTAATGCTTTAACAGTTTTCCTTTTTTATGATGGAAATCTTTTGGCGCTATGAATTGCAAAATGGAGAAACTGATACTTGACTTTAATATGCTAACTTGTTAGTATATTGGCGTAGCTTTAAATTGAGGAGAAAGCGCAATATCCATGCTTTTCCTAAATATTATAAGAAAGGGAGATTTATCCATTATGAAAAAGATACTTGTACTTATGTTAACCTTAATCATGGCATTGTCACTGGCTGCCTGCGGCAAATCAGACAAAGACGCATCTGCCAGCGCCAAGGACAGCGACCTTGCCTATGTGAAAGACAAAGGCACTTTAGTCATCGGCATCACCGATTTTGAGCCGATGGATTACAAGGACGACGGCGGCGAGTGGATTGGATTCGATGCAGACATGGCAAAAGCATTTGCCGAAAGCCTTGGCGTAACTGCCGAGTTCGTGGAGATTGACTGGGATAACAAGATTATGGAATTAGATGGCAAGACCATCGACTGCGTGTGGAACGGCATGACGCTCACCGATGAGGTGACAAGCTCCATGGAATGCTCCAAAGCATACTGCAACAATGCGCAGATTGTTATTGTGCCCAAGGACAAAGCGGACCAGTACCAGGATACTGACAGCCTGTCGGACCTGACGTTCGCCGTAGAGGCAGGCAGCGCCGGCGAAGAGCAGGTATCCGCACTTGACCTCAATTACACAGCCGTAAAGGCACAGGCGGACGCCCTGATGGAAGTCGCAGCCGGAACCTCCGATGCTGCCGTTATTGATTCCCTGATGGCTGCCGCTATGGTAGGCGAGGGAACCAGCTACGCAGACCTCACTTACACAATCGGGCTGAACAACGAAGAGTACGGCGTTGGCTTCCGCAAAGGTTCTGACTTAGCCAATGCGCTGAACGACTTCTTCGCCTCCAGCTATAAGGACGGAAGCATGACCAAATGTGCGGAAAAATACGGCGTACAGGCTGCCATCATCGAGCAGTAAGGCTAGCGTAACACTAAGATGACAACCCGTACCGTTACTGGCTGAACATCATAGCAAAAGAAGGCAGGAACACTTATGGAACAGATTCTTGAACAACTTCCAATCGTCCTCAAAGCCTTGAACATTGGCTTTCTGCAGACGTTAAAACTTTTCTTTGTCACGCTTATCGGCGCGTTTCCGCTGGGACTGATTATCGCCTTCGGCTCCATGTCCCGCTTTAAGCCGCTGAGTTACTTTACGAAATTCGTTGTCTGGATTATCAGGGGAACGCCCCTGATGATTCAGCTTTTGATTATATATTATTTTCCCGGGCTGGTATTACATAACCCCATCTGGGGCGGCGGCGAGACCGGGCGTTTTCTTGCCGCCTCCTTCTCTTTCATATTGAATTACGCCTGTTATTTCTCAGAAATTTACCGCGGCGGTATCCAGGGCGTGCCCATTGGGCAGGAGGAAGCCGGGCTGGTGCTGGGCATGACGAAAGGGCAGATTTTCCTGCGCATCACGCTGCTGCAGATGATTAAGCGCATCGTCCCGCCCATGTCCAACGAAATTATTACGCTCGTCAAAGACACTTCCCTGGCGCGCATCATTGCCCTGCAGGAAATCATCTGGGCAGGACAGGCGTTCATGAAAGGCTCGCAGGGTATCTCCGGCGCTATTTGGCCGATGTTTTTCACGGCAATTTATTACCTGCTGTGGAATGGCATCCTGACAGTCCTCCTTGGACGATTAGAGAAGAAACTGGACTATTTTAAGTAAGGGAGGGAAACTGACATGCCTATATTAGAAGTAGAACATATCCGCAAATATTTTGACCGCACGGAGGTTTTGAAGGACATCAGCTTTTCCCTGGAAAAAGGACAGGTTGTCTCCATCATCGGTTCTTCCGGCAGCGGCAAGACCACCTTGCTGCGGTGTCTGAATTTTCTGGAACGTCCCGACAAAGGCAAAATCCGCGTTAACGGCGAGACCTTATTTGACGCCGAGGACCCCAAGACCCAGCAGGAATCGGAAATCCGCAAAAAACGGCTGCATTTCGGTCTGGTCTTCCAGTCCTTCAACCTCTTTCCGCAGTATACGGCGCTGCAGAACGTGATGCTGGCGAAAGAACTGCTGGCGAAAGAGCAGCCCGACTATAAGGCCAAGCGGCGGCAAATCCATGAGGAAATTGAAACTCAGGCAAAAGCATTGTTAGAGCAGATGGGCCTGAGCGAGCGCATGGCAAATTATCCGCACCAGCTGTCCGGCGGGCAATGCCAGCGTGTGGCAATTGCGCGGGCATTGGCGCTGCAGCCGGACATCCTCTGTTTCGATGAGCCGACTTCCGCCCTTGACCCGGAACTGACCGGCGAGGTGCTCAAGGTCATGAAAGAGCTTGCCGAACAGAACACCACCATGGTCATCGTCACCCACGAGATGGCGTTTGCCCGCGATGTGGCAAACCATGTCATCTTCATGGATGACGGACATATCCTCGAACAGGGAGACCCCATTGAGGTGTTTGAGCATCCCCGGGAAGAACGTACCAGACAGTTCCTGGCGAGGTTTACACAGGGATAAGCTATCCTGCGTGAATATAGCAAAGATTTCATTTTCATTGCACAATGAGGTCCGCTGCCGTTTGTCAGATCGGAAGAGCGTCGTGTAGGGAAAGAGTGTAGATCTCGGTGGTC
>CANOHX010000225.1 GCA_947565885.1 uncultured Lachnospiraceae bacterium | reverse complement strand
AAATTGCCCTCGTATAAAAGCGACCCTTCATATGTATAGAGCTGCCCCTTGCCATTGATCCGTCCCTCTTCCATGCTGCCCTTGAAAATCATGGTCTTGCCATCCTCAGAAAAGAGTTCCACCTTCCCAGTATAGCCAATCATCTCCGGCGAATTTACCACCATAGACTTGGTGAAAAAATGCGACACCACAATGGGATGCAGCAGTTTCAGATACAGAACAGGAAGAATCAGCGAGGCGAGCAGGATAACATAAACCATCCTCTTAAGCACATAATAATGCCCAAAGGAAAAATAATCCTGTATGGAGCGCTCTTTCTTATCCTTTTTCTGGTTGATCCCCTTGCGCACATCACTCAATACCTTAGAGGCAAAAGAATCCGGGCTGAGCATCCGCTTTCCTTTACGGATGACTACCTGAACCGGCGCCATCAAAATATGGGACAGCCTTCTGGCTGTGCGGCCAATCAATCCACCCTGCATACTTCATCCCTCCCATCCGGGTTATCTCTAAAATTCTAGGGAAACGCTGATTTAATCAGTGTTTCTTTAAAACACTCACTTTGCCCTTTCCTTAATATCTAAGGTCCCAATCTGCGGGAAAGAAACCCCTTTGTCCGACAAAACCGGGTTCGGCAAGGTAAACAGCAAATAAGCAGCCGCCGAAACAATCAGCGCCGCGGCAAGCACCGTCCTCACCTTAGGAAACACTTTCTTAAAGCTCTCCCAGGCACGCCACCAGATGCGCCCGGGCTTTAATTGCTGCTGTTCGCTTTTCGTCAGCACAGACTCATAAATATTGTCATACGCCACATAGCAGTCCCACAGATAGGCAAAACGCCCCTCCGCCATGTCCCGCGCATACTTCATCAGTTCCCGCGAGCTTTTCTGCTCTATCTCCCTGGCAAACAGCTCATACACCAGCCCATTTACCCGGTTCATGCAGTCCCGCTCCTGCACTTTCCAATAATAGTCTATATCCGTAAAAAAATAATTGAAATGGACGCTCAAATCATCATCCACCACGATATTATCTTTGCGCAATACTTCATAGAGGAAGCATTCCGGCATGTTGAGCAGAAAAATCCGCGCATAGATATTCTTCATCAACAGCAGACGCTCCTGCAGGCTGTAATTGCCTTTTTCCAAGGCTTGCTGCAAGGTCTTTCCTTTGGCATGGCTAAATACGATATAGTACCTGCCATCCGCATTGAAACTGGCATGGAGGTCTTTAAACGTGTAATTGATATTTTTCTTCGTTGTCACAGGAATCAGCTTCCTCGCCAGCTCCATGTCATTGATACAGGCAACGGTATAAATTGTGCTGTCCTGCCGGGAAGCTTCACATGCCGCGTACAAATCAATGTCCCCGGAGCATGCCGTCTTAATTTTTGAAATCAGTTCATACTGCGTGTCCTGAAACTTAATTACCATCTGACTCACTCTCTCTCACGTACTACTACAAATGTTGACGCCTGCACTTTGGGGTATGCCTGGCTGGTAACCGTTATATGGTAAATCCCCGGCGTCTCCGGCGCTGTGTACTTGCCGTTCTTGTTTATGGTCCCTCCATTAGGGTCCTTGATTTTCCATTTCAGGCGCTCATCGTTAAATCCCTCCATCACAGCCGTAAATACCACGCTGTCGCCCACGAACACATTGGGATTGTCCGGCTGGATACAGATATGCTTTTTCTTTGCCAACTGGGGCTTCTGCGCCTCATTGCGCAAAACTGTCCAATGTACCTGCACCCGCTTTGCACTGCTGTTTCTGATAATCTTCATGGCGATTTCAAACGTCCCCTGCGCTGGCTCCAGCTTCGCTCCCAGGGAGGCCGCAAACCCGCTCTCGCTCTGGAACAGGGAGGAATCGCCAAACATTATCTGGGAATTTCCGGCAAATCCATCTTCGACTTCATAACTGAGCACAACCGTAACCGGTCCAAAACCCAGGCCATGTACGATTTCATCGGAATAGAGGATTTCTCCCGGGCGCATATGCCCGACTTCAAAGACAACCTCCCCATAGGCGGCTTTCAGCGGTTTTTGCTCCTTGCCGCCCTTTTTATTTTCCTCCTCCAGCAGCCTGTCCTGCTTGATTTTTTTCACATCGTCCACAAGCCTGCCAATCATTGCCGCGGAAACTTCCGTATGCATGATCTTCTGTGCAAAAGGCAAGGGTTCAATATGGTCAATCAGGCAGACCCCGCCGGCACGTACCACCTTGATTTTTGCCAGGTAAATACCCTGCCGGAACGTACTGCCCATAATGTCATCCATTGCCGTCTTATAATACTGTTCCTGCAGCGCCTCATAGTCGTCCAGGCTGCTGATGAAAGCCTGGCTGACACAAGGTTCCGCAGCGCTGTAGTCCCTGCCCCCTACATGCAGCTTAAAACTGTCTTTTACCAGGGCAATCTCCGCTTGCACATCCGATACGCTGGCAGCTTTTAAGGGAATTTCCAGCCTGTATTTTTTATCCTTTGCCCAGTCTTTTTCTTCAAAACGGACATACACCCTGTTTCCATCATTGCCTGTCAGAAACGACAGTTCCAGTTCATATTCAAAAGAAAATTCCTGTTCACCATCATGTTCCACCTCTATCTGCAAAACAGTATCTTTCCCCAGTTCCAAAAACCTCGGCAGCACATGGCGGATACGGATACCCTGCCCATGATATACGGTCCTGCGCTCTTCATAGAGCCTGGAGGGAGAAAACATCTCGCGTTCCGGCTCTTCCTGGGTGACAAACAGACGGTAGCCCTCTTTATATTTGTTATACTCACTGCTGTTCTTGCTGGCAGCGCCCGTCACATTATGCATAAGCTCCGCTGCTTCCTCCCGGTATTCCAGGCACAGATAGTAGAAATCTGCGTCCTGCTCGCCGCCATAGCCTTCCAGTTCCGTAATCTTACGCACTGCCGGTTCGTCCAAGACAATCTCACGCCCTGCAAAATCCAGCGCCAGCCCCCGTTCCACAGAGATGCTCTCATCGTCAACTTCCACAACGCCAAGACCGCAGACCACACCGGAGCCAAAAAGAAAACGGTTGATTGTCCTGCGCTTGTCATTAAAATATTTCTGTTCCGTCTCAAAATCCTCTACCGATAACAGCTTCCCATAGAAATAACGGTTCCTTTCAAAGGGAAAGCTTTTTAAATTCTTCATTCTTCCTTTTCCTCCTTTGCCTGAGTTTGGACCTCGCCCACCATAGACGGAATTGATGCCATGCCGCTCAAGTTTGCACGCTCATAAGCTGCCAACACGCTGTTTACGCCCACATACACGCTCTGCCCCAGGGTAATCCCCGGACGCATGATAACCAGGTGAATCCTGATATGCGCGGGCTTCATGTCCTCAATCATCTTCTTCAATGCATGCTGTTCCCGCAGCGAGGGCACCGCCTGTTCCCTTACAAGCACGCTCACCTCATAAGGTCCGTATGCATAAAGCTGTTTTAAGCTGCGGTATGGGATTTCATTCCCCCTATACTGCTCAGTATCGCAGTATTCCAGCAGAAATGGGCGTTCCCCGGTAAAAGTGCTGACCATGTGCTCCATATATTCCCGGGTGCCGCGGACTAAATTCTTGCTGACAATCCCTTCCAGCAAAAGCCGCAGCTTGTCATCCTGCCACAGATGCGCATTGGAAATTCCCACCCATTTTGCCAGCCAATGCAGGAACTCTGGTTCCGCCGACATAGGGTCAAGCTGCTTCGTGGAAGCTGCAATCTTCTCATCAAAATCCTGGTAAATGGTCTCAAACAATCCCAGGAACCTTCTGAGGAAATCTTCCTTTCCCCCAGTCTGGTAAATCGCCGGCAGGTAAGACAGAAAACTGCGGTTCCCGGCATATATTTTCATATAGCGGATTTTAGGATAGAACCCTGCCTGGCAAAACAATTGGATTTCCACCCATAAATACCTGCCCCTGGCATGGTACAGAAGAATATCCCGGGGATTCTGCACAACATGCGCCAAATACGGCTTCATGATATTACGCTTCTTTTCCACAGAGATATCCTCATCCCGCAGCAGTTCCTGCCAACGGTAAATCCTGCCATCCACGGCCGCCCCCTCCTCATCGCTGCAGTAAAAATAAAACTGGATGGAATCATCCCCAAACCCCTCGCTCTGGATGACTGCCCGGTGCCACTGGTTGCCTTCCTCCCCGCTGTCCAACAGACGCGAGAAGAAACTGCCGCTCTCTTTGCCAGCCTCCAGCGCAATCCCTTGCTCCGTAACCTGAATATTCTTTGAGCAGCCAAGCACAAAATCTTTCTTTTTATTAAATACATAATATCTAAGCTGTTCCACAAAATCGCCCCTTCAGTCTATGGTGGTATGTCAAAGCAAAACAGAGGTTAAGGCAGCATCGCCCCTCCCGCCGTAAAAATGCGAAAATCCATTTCATCCAGATACGGCAGTCCATTTGGCGGCAGCTGCACATCCCCATTTGCCAGGTGGCGGAATCCCTTGCCCCTCGCTTCCACAGAAAGAGATTTCGCCTGCCACACACAGGGCAGGATATCTATAATCCCATAAAGCGCGCTGCTGGAAACTGGCCTGCCAATCTCCCAGGACTTTTCGTCCAGATATGCGCGCACCGCCTCTTCCAGGCGTTCCTCCGCATCAGTAAAATGCGGCTGGATAACAATTTCCGCATAGACGGAGATACCTATATATTCTGGGTTAAGAATCTTAATGGTCG
>CANOHX010000224.1 GCA_947565885.1 uncultured Lachnospiraceae bacterium | reverse complement strand
AAATCTGAACCTACATTAATGATTCTTCCTATCCCATTTTCCTCCATGGAGGAAAGCAGTTCTTCCCTGTCGGGGTCGAACTGCTTATCATCATAATGGGCATGGCTTTCAAAAATCCATCCGCCTAACATATCTCTGCTCCTGTCGGCATATTCTTTTCCGGTACCATCAACGCAAGTTCACCATGTTCGTCTTCCGCACAAAGAAGCATCCCCTCTGACAGCACGCCTGCCAGCTTCGCCGGTTTCAGATTCACCAGAACCATGACTTTCTTACCTACCATCTCCTCCGGCGTGTAATATTTGCGGATTCCTGAGACAATCTGTTTCACCTGGCTTCCCACACGTACCTGGGAACAGAGCAGCTTCTTGGATTTTGCAACTGCCTCACAGGCGATTATCTCGCCTACCTGGAACTGCATCTTCATAAAATCATCATAAGAAATCTCATCTTTTGCTTCAATATCTATGGAAGCCTCGTCCTCCTGTTGCGGCGCTTCCCCCATAGCATGCTGTTCCGCTTCAAATTCTGCGCGCTGCGCCTTACGGATTGCTTCCACTTTCTCCATAATCTCTTTCACGTCAAGACGCGCAAAAAGAATTTCCGGCTTATCGGTCACCTTACTGCCGCTCTCGTAAAGCCCAAACTGACTCAGATTATCAAAATCACGGATAACTGTACCCAACTGCGCTACGATTTTCTCTGCCGTCTCCGGCAGGAAACTGTAAAGCAACGAGGCGGAAATCGTAATGGATTCCGTCAGGTTGTAAAGCACCTCGCTGAGACGTCCTTTTTGTGCTTCATCTTTTGCCAATACCCATGGTTCTGTCTCATCTATATATTTGTTGCTGCGGCGCAGCACCGTAAAAACTTCAGAAATGGCATCTGCCACCCGCAGCTCATCCATCTTGGCTTTTACCTTGTCCCGCGCTTCCGCCGCTATCTCTTTCAATTCCTTATCTACCGCAGCTTCTACCCCAGTCTTGGTCACCACTCCGCCAAAATACTTATTGCACATGGAAACGGTACGATTAACCAGATTTCCCAGAATATTGGCGAGGTCAGAATTCAGGCGCTCCACTACTAATTCCCAGGTGATAATGCCGTCATTATCAAAAGGCATCTCATGGAGCACGAAATAGCGGGTGGCATCTACGCCAAACAAATCTACCATATCATCCGCATAGATGACGTTTCCTTTCGACTTGCTCATTTTCTCCCCACCCTGCAAAAGCCACGGATGCCCAAACACCTGCTTCGGCAGCGGCAAATCCAATGCCATAAGGAAAATAGGCCAGTATATGGTATGGAAACGGATAATATCTTTGCCTATCAGATGCAGGTCTGCCGGCCAGTTTTTGTCAAACAATTCCGTGGAATTACCGTCCGCATCATAACCAATCTTCGTAATATAGTTGGAAAGCGCATCCAACCACACATATACGACGTGCTTAGGGTCAAAATCCACGGTGACTCCCCAGTCAAAAGACGTACGGGACACGCATAAATCCTGAAGCCCCGGCAGCAGGAAATTATTCATCATCTCATTTTTCCGCGACACCGGCTGGATAAACTCTGGATGGCTGTTGATATGCTCAATAAGCCTGTCCGCATATTTGCTCATCTTGAAGAAATATGCTTCCTCCTTGGCTGGCGTTACTTCACGCCCACAATCTGGACATTTGCCATCCACAAGCTGTGATTCTGTCCAGAAAGACTCGCATGGCGTGCAGTACATTCCTTCATAAGCCCCCTTATAAATATCTCCCTGCTCATATAGCTTCTTAAATATTTTTGCCACCTGGCGCTCGTGGTCCTCATCTGTCGTGCGGACAAAACCATCATATGAAGAGTTCATCATATCCCAGATACGTTTTACTTCACCAGCCACCTCGTCTACAAGTTCTTTCGGTGTTTTGCCCAGTTTTTCTGCTTTTTCCTGTATTTTCTGTCCATGTTCATCCGTTCCGGTCTGAAAGTAGACATCATAGCCCTCCTGCCGCTTAAACCTGGCAATGCTGTCTGCCAGCACTACCTCATACGTGTTGCCGATATGTGGCTTACCGGAAGTGTAGGCAATGGCAGTTGTCATATAAAATTTCCCTTTATCGCATTTTGTACACATAAATGAGCCTCCTTTATTGCAAATCTATAAAAAAGCCGCCTTCCATTCATTTGTAGAAGGCGGCTGATTTCCTAAATCCTTTTACAGGTTGATAAAGCGCTCTGCCTCATCGGTCAGAGTCCCGGCAACCTCTCTGTTATCATCCATTGCCTCCGCAATCTCGCTGATATCTTTTACGAGATTGGAAGTATTCATTGCCACGTTGGTAGCTCCCTTTGCACTCTCTCCAACCGCTGTATTGATACCATTGATAGATTCTGTGATGCTTTCCATCAACTGCTTCAAATTCACGGACATGTCGTTAAAGCGGGTAACCGTATCGTTTACATGAACGGCATCCTCATTATATTGCCTGCCGGCATTGACAAATCCCTCGTAGTCCGGAAGGATATTCTCATTAATATACTTCACGATAGAATCTGCACTGCCAATCAATTCATTAACCGCTTCAATTACCATGTTATTGATAGTCTGGATATTATTTGCCGCCTCTCTGCTGGAACTTGCAAGCTGGCTGATTTCGTCAGCAACAACGGCAAATCCCCTGCCAGCTTCCCCTGCCCTGGCTGCCTCAATGGAAGCATTCAAAGATAAGAGATTTGTCTGCCCAGAGATGCTAAGGATCTCATCCGTCAAATCGTTAACACGGTCAACGCTCTTACTACTCTCAATGGCGCGTTTCAGCTTATCAATAATTGCATTAATGATATCGCTCGTATTCTGTTTATTTTCAACGGCATTGTGTTCGAGGTTCTCTGCACGTTCCTGCATCCCCGCCGCATAATCATACAATCCCTGCGAGGCATCCGACAGTTCAATAATGTTCTCATCCACTACGCCCACATTTTCCTTGATGTCTGTAATCGTCGAAGAAATCGTATCCATAGATGCGGATAACTCCTGCATCACGGCAGAGATATCGTAAGAATTATTATTGGCAGTAGATACCTTATCCGATACGAGATTCACAATGGAACCCAGCTGGTCGGAACTCATGTTGATTTGCCCCATGATTCCTTGCAATGTCTCAATAAAAGTATTGATACCCGCTGCCAATGTGCCAATCTCATCTGTACAGAAGCACTGCACACGTTTTGTTAAATCTCCTTCGCCCGCCTCAATAGTCGCTATCACATCACGTAGCTGGGCATTGATGTTAATGAGCCGCTTGCATACCCAGGTCCAGCAAACCCATACGACAAACAGAAGGACAATGCCGCTGCATACAATTAAGATAATCGTCGTGCGCGTGATACTGCCATATACGCTCTTCTGCTTCGCTATGGCCTGCGCCATAGCATCCTTATTAATCTGAATCAGGGCGTCCAATTCGGCTGTCAGAGCCGTTCCCGCTTCCCTCAAGTCATTGCTTGCAAGCTGCGAGGCTTCTGATTTCTGCCTTTTGGCGCTGTGGTCTAAGATTTGGTCGTAAATCTTAAGATAATCTTCATAATCCGTCTTAAATTTAGCAAAAGCTTCTTCTTCCTGCGCGCTGAGCCCCTGCTCATATTCTGCACACAAAGTTTCGATTTCCGCTTTCAGTTCATCTGCTTCCTTAACCAGCGTCTGTTTCGGTTTCGCTTCATCCTCCACAATATGCGCAAACGCCACCCTGCGCAATGTCTGGTAGGCGATGGTGACATCCTGTATCTGTTCAATCCTTACCACATAGTTCCCATTAATGTTATCGCTGGTATTCATAATCTGGTTTGTACTGACAAAACTCATAACTCCCAGCACGAATATCAGGATACCCAGCAATGAAACGGGAATTAGGATCTTCAACCTGATACTTAGATTCTTCAAAAACATTCTCATCTTGCCTCTCCTCCTACTTAAGTAAATTATGTTTTATCTTCACGAAACTCTCATGTAAGCTCTATTATAATATATTTCTGCTCTCAAGTCCAGATATTGCATTTTTTATTTTTGTTTGATATAGGCATGAGCCAAGCGACAGCAAGCCCACTGCGAGCAAAAGGTTTCAGGCGGCTTTTACGCCACTCGCTTTGCCACTACCACGAATCTGCCATTCTCTGCAAATCCAGAACAGGTGGAGAGCGTCAGGAATGTATCTCCAAATTCTGCCGAAATCCCCGTATCGTACAGAGATATTTTTCTCACATTTTCATAGAAATGTCGAAATTCCTCTTCTGTATCCGCCTGATAAAATTTGTAATATTGGAATCCGCTGTCATTTTCAGATACTTGCGTCAGAAATACCGAAATAACCTCATAAGTACGTTCTTCGTAGAGCGTGTCAAAAGAAATTTGCCCATGTTCCTTATAGAATTCTTCACTCTTATATCTGTCCAATTCCCCAAACATGGAATCATCTTTCATGTGATGTCCGTAGATAATCACATTTGTCCCTGGCGTATCAATATCGGCTATGCTTTTTACATACAGGCAGCCGTATTTGTCTTCTTCCTTATCAAAATTATGGTACAGGTAATATTCATCATCCTCACATTGCATGACCGGATAATCAATCTTCGTACCCTCTATGGTAAGCCAGCCGACCAAATCGTTATTTTGCTCATAAAGTTCCGAAAGTTCGGGCAGCATTTCTGTCCCCTCCGTCTCCGTTCCTGCCGTTC
>CANOHX010000223.1 GCA_947565885.1 uncultured Lachnospiraceae bacterium | reverse complement strand
TCTTTGTAATATATAAGGCCTAAACTGTTCCATATCTTCATCAATGGACAGTTACAGACGCTGTTTCTTCTTTTCTTACAACGAAAGTTTACAGACGCCGTTTCATTCTTCTTTTCTTACAACGAAAGTTTACAGACACCGTTTCATTCTTCTTCCTATGGGATGTTACAGGTATTGTTTCATCTCTTCTGCCGTCACTTGTATAGACGTAATCGCCTCTTTTGCCTGTTCTGCATACTGCAGGTTCTGCTCGCTGATATTGGCTGCTTGCTCCGCACTGGCGGTTATCTCCTCCGTAGTCGCCGATAAATGGGAAATATTCTCCACAATACGGTTATTGGCATCAGCCAGATTATGGATACGCTGGTCAATCCCCTGAATATCTTCGATAAGGTTCTCCATATTCCTGTCCAATTTGCCAAAACTGTCTGCTGCCGTATGTATCATTTTATTCTGATTCTCCGTAGCTTGTAAGGAGGTGTCTATGGAGCGTACCACCTGGTTGGCATTTTCATTCAGTTCAAGGATAATCCTGGTAATGCTCTCCGTAGAATGCTTGGTCTGTTCCGCAAGCTGGCGAATCTGGTCAGCAACTACCGCAAATCCACGCCCTGCCTCACCTGCCCTGGCGCTCTCAATAGAAGCATTCAAAGACAGCAAATCCGTCTGGCTGGAAATATCCAAAATCATATCGGCAATCTCCTCGACCTCCTTGGTCTTATTCTGCAGCTTACCCATTGACTCTGTCACCTGTTTGTTCGTAGACGCAATCTGGGCAGACTGCTCTTTCAACGATTCCATCACATCCATATTCTCCTGGATGCTCTTATTGGAGTCCTCTGCAATATCTACCATCTTCCGTGAACGCTCCAGGGTCTCATCAATCGATTCTTGAATGTTCTGCGTCATGATACTCTGCTCCGAGATATTCTCGGCAGTAATCCCGGTCGTCGAAGAAATCTCCTGCATACTGTTCGTAACCATCTTGGTAGATTCCACCAGTTCATCCACCAATTCTGTACTCTTGCCGGATTCCTCCTGCACAGTCTGTGAAACAGACACAATACCGTCCATCATGCTCTTCTGTTTCTCACTCTGCTCTAACACGGTCCCCAACGCATGGTCACTGAATGTCTTTGCAATGCCGCCCACGCGCCCCAAAACATAGAGCACGCCAAGCATCACGTATACGGTACAGACCGTGTCCACATCCAGCGTAAGCATATTTTTTGCACCTTGCGCTATCACTCCTACCACATATAATGCCAGGTAAGAGAAAAATGTTATCCTGTAATTCTTAGCATCATAATAGGGAATCTGCACAGCAAGAACCCCCAGCAGCAGTATATTGATAAATTGCGCATCGGTCTGCAGCGCCAATATCAAGAACATGACGCCATACTCAACATTGATTACAAATTTCAGCCTGGGCGTTGCTTTATCTTTCAGTAAAAGGACAGTATTGACAACAATACAGGTAAGTATTACCAGCGTATTGATTAATGTCATGCCAAACACCATCTTCCCCGCGGCAAACCTCAGCCAGAGATACGCCACATACCCCATCCACGCAGCAACAACAGCAATATATAATAAGAGGTTCATCTTACGGTAACGTTCTGATTTGTCATTATAGCGAAACTTGTTCTCTGTACCCATAGTATTCCTCCTCTTCCTCTGCTTTTCCAACTTTCTTTATTATAATATAACTTCCCTTATTGTTCCACTAGAAAATCATGTTTTTCTGCAAATTTTTCTTATCATTTACAATCCGACGCTTATTGACCCTCGGGATGAAAAATGATAAGATGAATATATGTCAAAGATTTAAGGAAACACTGTTAAATCAATGTTCCCTCAACAATCTAAGAAAAAACTATATCAATTTCAGGGAGGTTTTTCACATGGATTACACACAGGAATACCAGCAGAAGCTTGTCTCTGCCGATGAGGCTGTCAAAGTCATTAAATCCGGTGATTGGGTAGACTATGGCTGGTGCAACGGCACCCCCGATGTGCTGGATAAAGCATTGGCAAAACGGACGGACGAACTGACGGACGTTAATTTACGCGGCGGCATCCTCTTAAAACCGCTCGCTGTCTTTGAACGGGAGGATGCCGGGGAGCATTTCACCTGGAATTCCTGGCATATGTCAGGAATCGAGCGCAAACTCATTAACCGCGGCTGCGCTTACTATGCACCTATCCGCTACTCTGAACTGCCACGTTACTACCGAGATTTGCCTGTAAAGGATGACGTAGCAATGTTCCAGGTTACGCCAATGGACAAGCATGGCTATTTCAATTTCGGACCTAATGCATCCCATTTGGCTGCAGTCTGCGAGACTTCTGCTAAGGTCATCGTGGAGATAAATGAGAATATGCCCCGCTGCCTGGGCGGCTTCGAGAACGGCATACATATCTCCCAGGTAGATTACATTGTAGAAGGCGACAACGCTCCCATCGGCGAACTGGGCGGAGGCGGAGCTGCAACTGAAGTGGATAAGGCTGTTGCCAAGCTGATTGTCGAGGAAATCCCCAACGGCGCATGCCTGCAGCTTGGTATCGGCGGAATGCCCAATGCCGTGGGTTCCATGATTGCCGAGTCTGACTTGAAAGATTTAGGCGTCCACACCGAGATGTATGTCGATGCTTTCGTAGACATTGCCAGAGCCGGTAAGATTAACGGTTCCAAGAAGAATATTGACCGCTTCCGCCAGACTTATGGATTTGGTGCCGGTACCAAGAAAATGTACGATTATCTGGACGAAAATCCTGAGCTTCTGAGCGCTCCGGTAAGCTATACCAACGATATCCGTTCCATCTCCGCGCTGGATAATTTCATGTCTATCAACAACGCGGTAGATATTGATTTGTTCGGGCAGGTAAGTTCCGAATCCTCCGGCATTAAGCACATCAGCGGCGCCGGCGGACAGTTGGACTTCGTGCTGGGCGCCTATCTGTCCAACGGCGGCAAGAGCTTTATTTGCTGTTCTTCCACCTTTAAGACCAAGGACGGTGAATTGAAATCAAGGATTCTGCCAACCCTGCATCCAGGTTCCATCGTTACCGATACCCGCGCCAACATACACTATCTGGTAACGGAATACGGCAAAGTCAACCTCAAAGGGCTCTCCTCCTGGCAGAAATGTGAGGCGATAATCTCTGTAGCGCATCCTGACTTCCGTGATGAACTGATTAAAGAAGCAGAAAAAATGCATATCTGGAGAAGGAGCAACCGTTAAATGATTAACAGATAAAAGAACCCCCTGCCAGCTGAAGATGGCTGGCAGGGGGTTCTGTCTTCTTTCATAATTATTTCGCAGTATTTGCCACTGCTTTTTCTTCACGATTATTTTACGGTTACTGTCACCGTTACTTTTGCTTTCTTGTTGTTCGCTGCAGTTACGGTAATCTTAGCCGTACCTTTCTTCTTACCTTTCACTACGCCTTTGGCGTCTACCGTTGCAACTTTCTTCTTGCTGCTCTTATATTTCAGCTCGCCCTTTGTATTCTTCGGCAGGCTCACCTTAATCTTCGTGGACTTGCCTTTCTTAATCGTTACTTTCTTCTTGCTCTTTAAGATAAGTTTATTAGGCGCTGCTTTGACCGTCACGGTACACTTCAGTTCCACGCCTTCCGCCTTAGCGGTAATCGTTGCAGTTCCTTTCTTCTTTGCTGTAACTTTACCGTTGCTTACGGCTGCATTCTTACTGCTGCTGCTCCAGGAAACATTGCTTGTTCCTTCAACCTTAAGCGTTGCTTTCTCGCCAACGCCAAGCGTCAGTTTCTTCTTATCCAGGCTGACAACCGTCACCTTACAGGTTGCAGACTTGCCATTTGCTGTCGCAGTAATAGTAGCCGTTCCGGCTTTCTTGGCAGTTACAACGCCATTGTTAACATCGGCAACTGCACTATCGCTGCTCTGCCAGGTTGCAGCTGCATTGGGCGTAACGGTTGCTTTCAATGTCGCGCTCTGACCTGCTTCAATGCCAAGCGCTGTTTTGTCCAGGGTGATTGTGGTCTCCTGAGAAACATCTGGAACCTTGACATTAATTTTCAGAGAAACCGTCTTATTTTCATCTTTCAGTTCATTTTCATAAGTCATCTTTAGGATTGGCTCTCCGTCCGCTGCCCAGTGTACACGTTTCAGACGAGCATGGCGGCAGGGGTCTCCTAATGGATTGCCTGCACCTCCGCACTTCCCATAGTTGTGAGAAGTCGGTCTTGCATGGTATACGAAAATATTATTGCCGTCTTTATCCACCGTAAAGGAATTATGTCCTGGTCCTTCCTCGCCATTCACATCACGAGATGCCAACAATGGGTATGGGCTCTTCGTCCAACTGTTTAAATCCAATAAATCAGCCCCAGCTTTAGCTTTACACATACCGATTGAATACTCAGAACCCGTGCCCGATGCGGAATAGCACATGTAAATATTGCCATCATGCTGCAGCACCGTTGCTCCTTCATTTACACAATATGAAATACGTTCCCATCCATAATCTGAATATGTAACACGAGTTGCAGGAGAAGTAATCTTCCAAGGTTCCTCTTCACTGACTGTGGCAATAAATAAATCTGTATTGCCTCCATTCAATGCTGCAGTAGGCTTTCCAGCCCAGATTACATAGGGAGTATCATTCTTTTTATCTTTAAAATAGGTCATATCCAGACAAAATGCATAACTAAATGGGTCAACCGCTGGTTTTCCTTCCTCATCTTCTACTCCCTCTTCCATACACATCTTGTAATC
>CANOHX010000222.1 GCA_947565885.1 uncultured Lachnospiraceae bacterium | reverse complement strand
TACAGAGGAATACATGTAACTGTCGGTTTGCAAATTTTCTCTTCATGTCAATTCTCCTTTTCGTATGTTACATTTATTGTTATTCTGCTCCGCAGAGCCTGAAAACTAAACATCCTCCTATTTCGGCATCAAGCCGAAAACTTTCGCGCCAACGCCATTTCCGGCAGCCATTACCAGGATATAGAGCAGCGCTTTCAGGCTGTACGCGCCCGCTATCTCAAAATAGAACATATTGGCGATGGAATGTTCAAATCCCGACAATATGAAAATCATGACAGCCGCCACCACAAATACAATATTCTTGCTCTTATTATAATTATCAATTGCCAGATACATCATCACGCCGCAAAAAACTGCCAACAGAAATACATGCAGCAGATTGTTGTCCAATTTGTTATGTACCATCTGCGTGCTGTCAATATTCAGGTTGGCAACTTTCGCCAGCATTGCAGCAATAAAGGTTCCAATAAAGTTGCCCACCAGTATCATAAGCATGTCCGGCAGTTCTTTCCACTCTTTGACAAAACCAATCTTGCCCGTAAATAAATGAAACCCCTGTGTCACAATCGTTGACAGCCCAAAACTAAAAAACAGTGCGCCAAGAACTCTATTGTCCATCGACAAATAGATAATCCCGCCTATTCCTATTGCAAAACCTGCATATATCGCTTTCACAAACATCCGCATCTTATCCATCCAAAACACCTCTTACTACTCTCATAATCCTTTTTTCAAATTGTATTTTCCTCTTTCCATCCTATAGGACTCAATCTTTTGACTCCACAACAAGCAACACGCCTTCCTGAAATGAAATCTCCGCTTTCTCAGCAACTATTTCATTGCTGACGCCAAGAGAGTGGTAACATTCCAGCGTGTAATTTTTTAACGGATATTGAAAACCTGTCAGCGTCAGCCCTTTCACTTGCGGTGTAAAAGGAAACAGCGACACATAATTTCCATATTGTTCTTCTTGCTGCAGGGACATCCCCCGGCAAATCATGCGGATACGGTTATTCTTATCCACCATCCTGCACGCTACCCCTTGTTTCATTGCTGCTCCCAACAGATGAAGATTGCCCAGCATATGGTCCATTCGGCTTCCCATAGCGCCCAGAAGATGGATATCATCACATCCCTGCTGTATTGCTATACGAATGGCAAGTTCCGTATCTGTCTCATCTTTCTCCGGCTGGAACTGTAAAATCTCAGGCCTTTTCCCTCCATTTAAATTGCGGAAATATTCTAAAACTTCCGGGTCTGCCGAATCAAAATCTCCCACAATATAATCTGGTACCATCTTATGCTCATAGAAAAAATCCATTCCCCTGTCCGCCGCAACAGTAAATTGAAAGGAATATTTTCTGATATAAGAAAGGGCAAATTCCATGTCCAGGCTTCCGCCGCTGATTATCAATGACTGCATCTTCTCTTCCTCTAAAACAATCTTACTATGACCAACTTTAATTCTCAGGCCATCTTCTTTAAAAATTCCTCCGCGTTCCTCTTGACATCCCCATGGAACACCGCGGAACCAGCCACAATGATATTGGCTCCGGCCTCAAGGATTCCCTTGACATTCTCTAAGGTAACCCCGCCGTCTACTTCGATATCAAGCTTTAAGTCGCGCTCTTCCACAATCTGCCGTAAATCGCGGATCTTATCCGTCAGATAAGGAATATACTTCTGTCCGCCATAGCCAGGATTCACCGTCATCAGGAGAACCATATCAAGCTTGGGCAGGATATAATTCAGGCAGCCCAAATCTGTTGCAGGATTTAAGGCAACGGAAGCAAGCACTCCGCGCTCTTTAATTTTTTCAATTGTGCGGTCAAGATGGGTACACGCCTCTGCATGGACCGTAATAATGTCTGCACCACATTCCACCATCTCATCTACCAGATGGATTGGTTCATCCATCATCAGATGCACATCAAAAATCCGCTCAGTAAGCGGCCGGATGGACTTTATGACCGGCGAGCCAAATGAAAGCGTGGGCACAAAATGCCCATCCATGATATCAATATGCACATACTGCGCACCCGCCTCATCAATCATTTTAATCTGTTCCCCCAGGCAGGAAATATCCGCTGCCAGTATAGATGGCGATAAACAATTCATCTCTTTCCTCCTCCTTTTTCATACTTTCTGACATTTTTCAGTTCTTCGTAAAGCATCGCATAATTTTCATACCGTATAGGGCTGATTTTCCCCTCCGCCAATGACGTTTTCACAGCGCAACCCGGTTCATGGATATGGCTGCAGCCCTGAAAACGGCAAAACGGCTCATAAGATTCAAATTCCCGAAAGTACCATTTCAGTTCCTCCGCTTCCACCCCCATAAGGTACAGGGAACTGAAGCCGGGCGTATCCATAATATACGTCCTATCATCAATATACAACAACTGGGAATGCCGGGTAGTGTGTTTCCCCCTGTCAATCTTCTCACTGAGCATCCCCGTCTCCATATCCGCTTCCGGCGAGAGCAGGTTAATCAGTGAGGACTTGCCTACGCCAGAAGGTCCCGCCACGGTCGTTGTCTTGCCCGCAAGGACTTCCTGAACCTGATTAAGCCCCTCCTGTTCCCTGACGCTGACAGTTAATACCTGATATCCACAAGGTTCATAAATCTGCCGCAGCCTGTCTGCCTCTTGCACAGTAACTAAATCCTGCTTGTTAAAACAGATAACTGTCTCCACCAGCCGCTGTTCCATCGTAATCAGGAAACGGTCCAGCAAGTTTAAGTTCGGCTTTGGCTTATCTGCAGCAAAAATTACCAACGCCTGGTCAACATTTGCCACAGCCGGACGGATGAGTTCATTTTTCCGGGGAAGGATTGCTGTGATATTGCCAGTCATGTCCTGCATATTTAGCAGTTCCATTTCCACGTTGTCCCCCACAAGCGGCTTTATTTTTTCTTTCCGGAAAATACCTTTCGCTTTACATTCAAAGATTCCGGTTCCCGCTACATGCACATAGTAGAAACCGGCAATCCCTTTCATGATTTTTCCCTGCATATTCACTGCTTCCTTAATTCGGCGTAAAGGGAACGTTGTCTATCTCTGTAGTCTTGGGTTGGATAATCTCAACCCCTTCATCATCCAGAAAACGCCATTCCCAGTCAATAATAATATATCCCTGGGAACAATTCTCTATGCCTCCCTGATTAATTACAAATGGGAAAGAAGTTGCTGTCCAGGTATTGACTATATCCTCGCCTTCCGACTTGTATAGGGTAATATCAGCCTTCACGCTGATAGCATCCTTGGGAATCTCTTCCAGCTTGCTAATACTGTAATTGTTCAGAGAATAGAACGTGCTCTTCTTGCCCAGGCTGATGACCAGCGTAATGGTTGCGCCTTTCTCTACAGACTTCCCTTCCACTATGCTCTGGCTGATAACGTTCCCTTCCGGTATATCGTTGCTGTAATCAGAGGTTGTTGACACCTTAAGCCCCAAAGCGGCTAACTGTTCCTTTGCTTCCGCCTCTGGTTTGTTCCAGACAGTCGGCATCACAATCGGTTCCGGACCCCGGCTTACCATAAGGCTGACAGTGTCACCTTTTTTCGCCTTATTCCCCGCTTCCGGCGTCTGCGACATCACCGTGCCGCTGGCAACCGAATCGCTATAGCCAAAATCAGTATTTGCCACAAATCCACTCTCTGCCAATTTCGCTTCCGCTGCCGTCTGATCGAGTCCCGTCACCATCGGCACATCAATCTCACCCACACCGCTGCTGATGGTAACCCGGATGGTGGTATTTTTCTCCACCTGGGTCCCAGCCTCCACGCTCTGGCTGACAATCTGCCCCTGGGCATAGGTATCGGAGGATTCCTCTCCCGCTCTCTCAATGCCCAACCCTATTCCATTGAGCGCCGCTTTCGCCTCATCAAAGGTCTTGCCTTTGATGTCAATCATCTCCACTTTTTCTGTCTTATCTTCCGGCCTTTCCTCTGGCTCCTCTTCATCCTCTTCATCATCATTCATCTCTTCCTGTTTCACATCGTCTTCCTTTGCTCCCCCGCCAAAACGGAACAGACCGAAAAAACTGCCTACAATATAGATAATGATAGCGACTATGATAACGGCGGCAACAATGCCCATGATTGTCACTGCCTTTTCCATTTTAGGATTCAGAAATCCGCTGTCATCCTCCTCATCCTCTTCTTCCGTTTCCTCCTCGTCCTCAGGCTCCTCGGCGGCATCCTCGTAATACATATTCCTGGTCTGCTCCTTGATGCTCTCCACTTCCTCCTGTTTCATGACTTTGGTCTTATCCTGCTGCCCAATGGGAACCATCACCACAAAATCTTCATTGGGGCTGATTAACGCCTTTTTCAAGTCAATCAGCAAATCGCCAATGGTATCATAACGCCTATCCGGACTCTTCTGCGTACATTTGAGGATAATCTTCTCCAAGCTGATGGGCAAATCCGGTGCATAAGCGCTGGGCCTTATCATCTCCTCCTGCAGATGCTGGATGGCGATCGCCACCGTCGACTCCCCATCGAAAGGCACTCGCCCGGTTACCATCTCATACATGACGATTCCTAAGGAATAGATATCGCTCTTGCCATCGACAAAACCATTGCGTGCCTGCTCCGGTGAAGCATAATGCACAGAACCCATCACATCCGAATTGATAGTATTGCTGCTCGCAGCCCGGGCAATCCCAAAATCGGTTACTTTAACCTTACCCTCCGTGGAAATAATAATGTTCTGCGGCTTGATATCCCGGTGGATGATATGCTTGTTATGCGCCGCCTCAATCCCTCT
>CANOHX010000221.1 GCA_947565885.1 uncultured Lachnospiraceae bacterium | reverse complement strand
TAAAGCGGGGAAGTTTTGAGGCTACCCTTTAAAATCAATGATTTGGGGACTTTTAGAGAAATCTAGAGGTCTCCATAATTTTCAGGAATCCGGTGAGGGTTTCCCGGCGCCTGCAGATAATAGATATAAGGGGCAAGTATTTGAAAACTTGTTGCATTATTGAGCATAGCTGCTGTATAATTTCCTACAGAAAGTAAGAAAGAAAATATAGAAATCTATTGCTGAAACGCTTGACGTAGATTAAGGAATATTATTTAGAATTAAGTTTTACAGCAGAACAAGCCTGAATATGTTAGAATATATGTGACATTCAGAACCCCATGGAAAAAGAAAATCAGACCGTTCAAATTGATTTGAAAAGGGCTGGGTTTCTTTTTCCATGAGGGTAATAATCCCCTTAGCCACAGACAAAAGTCCGAGAAGCAAGGCAAATGCGGAGCATTTCATAAATGCCTTGCGACGAACTGGCAGGTATCGCAAAGCGATGCGTGCCGATACCCGAAGGACGAATGACAGCGTAGCTGGAATGTCTGTGGCTTGGGGTTCTGAATAGATACATATATATGTAACCTCAATAGAAAGGAAAGGTAGAACATGAAGGTATTGATGATTAACGGCAGCCCACATACGGAGGGCAACACTTATACGGCATTGCATGAGATGGAAAAGGTTTTCAAAAAAGAGGGAGTGGAGACAGAGATTGTCCAGGTGGGCAGCCAGGCTATCCGGGGCTGTATTGCCTGTTATTCCTGCTATGAAAAAGGCAGATGCGTATTTGACGATATGGTAAATGAGACGGCGCCCAGGTTTGAGGAATGCGATGGACTTGTCATCGCCAGCCCGGTTTATTATGCATCGGCAAACGCTACCTTGATTGCATTTCTTGACAGGCTGTTTTACAGCACACATTTTGATAAGCGTATGAAAGTGGGAGCGAGCGTTGTAGCGGCCAGAAGAGGAGGGCTTTCCGCTACCTTTGATGAACTGAACAAATATTTTACAATCACCGGGATGCCGCTGGCGTCCAGCCAATATTGGAACAGCATCCACGGTAAGACTCCGGGGGAGGCAGCCCAGGATGCGGAAGGCCTGCAGACTATGCGTACGCTGGCTGCAAATATGGTATTTCTTATGAAGAGCATAGCGCTTGGGAAAGAAGCTTTCGGTCTTCCAGAACAGGAAACAAAGACACCAACGAATTTTATCCGTTAAAATGGTTACCATTTCCAGAAATCATCCGATATAAAGATTAGAAAGTTACATATTGAGGATGGTTTTGTTTCAAGGAGGAAATGAAAATGAATACTAACGGAATAGCAGAAAGTTATGTATCGCAGATTGTAGCGAATGATAAGACGGCGCCAGCAGCAAAGGTGAGCAAGAAATATGGAAAGCAGATTGGTGAGCCGAAGCTGAGCGACAAAGCAGAGAAATATTATGAGAAGCTGAAGAAAAAATATGGAAACATGGACTTTATCCTTGTCAGCGCCGACCAGAAAGAACAGGCGGAAGCGAATGCTGCTAAGTATGGAAGCAACAAGAGCCTGATTGTCCTGATAGATGAGGATAAGATTGAAAAGATGGCTGAGGATGCATCCTACCGCAAGAAGTATGAGGGCATTCTGGATAAAGCAACCGGTCAGTTTGCGCAGATGAAAGAGAGCCTCGGCAGCAATGCAGACAGCGTGAAAGCATTTGGCATGAAGTTTGACGATTATGGCAACGCTTCTTTCTTTGCTGTGGTAGATAAGTCGCTATCCGCACAGAGGGACCGTATCCAGCATAAGCATGACCAGAAAGTTGCAGACAAAAAAGCTGCTGAGAAGAAAGCAGATAAGAAAGAGCAACAGGAAAAGATTCTGGAAAAACAGAAACGTCCAGAGGATTTGGTGACAGTGGAAGCTTCCTCATGGGATGAACTGCTGCAGAAGATTAATGAGACTGTGGCAATGGGACGAAGCGATATGGTACAGACACAGGCAGAGACATATGTAGGGCAGCAGTTTGATTATACAATCTAAGGAACTGCTGATTGATAAGGGTAGGTTTTCTCTGTCAGGAAAATGAATATTGGCTAATATGGGGTGTCGAAGGCTGCTGTTTTATGAGAACCGGTTTTTGACACCCCTTTTATGATAGGCTTTCAAATTAAATAAATATATAAAAAGGAGAGATTACATGGCTTTGTGGACAAACAGAGAAAAATACAGTGACAGACATGCACCAGAAACAGTTCAGCCTGAAAAAAGTGATATTCGCAAATTAGAGGAATTACGAAAACAATTAAAAGAAAAAGCAGAATCCAAAATGGATGAACTAAGCAAACTTTCAGGTATTATAGTAAGACTAGAGGGGCAAGGATTTAATAAAAATGATAAATTTATTTTAAATGTTGATGATGAAAATTATATTTTTACCAAATATTACGAGAGGACGGATTGTATCTTGCCAAGCGTACATTCTAGTCTGGAGGATGAGATAGAATCTTACAAACAAGTAATTGAAAAATATAAAGACATTTTGGAAATACAACCATTTTATTTAAAAAAAGATAAATTTTCCAGCAATGACTTGCCTTCAAACACACAAATACAGAAGAGCGAGACATATATTGGGGAAACAGAACACCCGGTAGGAAATATCAAATTTTCGCTAATAAGCAATACAGATAGTAATAATGGGATTGTTATTACAATTACTGACTTGAAACAGGATTTGAGCGTACTTGACAGTTTAAAGCAAACCATCCATTTCAAAAATTTTTATAATATTTTGGATATACCGGAGGATAGTTTTCAGGTAACAATAATTAATGGAAATAATTTCTGTCGGGAAGATACATATCATGTATTCAGAGAGCAAAACCAACTGATTTTGGTATGTGTAAGAGTCGACAATTACTATGGTAAGGACAAAATTATTATCATACAAATTGAGATTGATAATATTTTGTATTATAAATCGGAAGGTAGTGTGAGATATGAACAGCAAATCTCAGGTGGTGGTGGAATGGGCATTAACTATGGAAGTGCAATTCTAGGAGGTTTGTTGTTCGGAGAAGCTGGAGCTATTATAGGAAGCCGTAGGAATGAGGAAATAAGCGAGATTGAATCTAAGACAATCAAGTACGATGACAGAATTGTCACTCTTGTCGTTAAAAAGGATGGTCGGATATTTCAGATGGGATTTCATGCTAATAATGAATTGGCATTTGACTGGCTCATTCCGGAGAAACAGTACGATTATGTAATTCAAAAACGAAGAGAAAATTATGAGCAAGCCACCGTTTAGACGTTCGTTTAGGCTTATGTTACGCTTGCCCCGAGGGCGGTGCCGCAAGCTCCTATACTTTGGGTCTGGCTTGCAACACCTTTTTCATCCATGCGATGGACAGGATTTCTGAATGATTTTATTGGTTTTTGGTATTGTTACCATGAGGGTTTTTGCCTTGCAGCATGTCAATCTCCACCGGGCTGGGTTTGGCATACGCGCACTGGGGCAGAAAGTTATATACATCCAGATAGGAGTCCAGTTCTGCGCTGTCCTGCGGAGGTCTCGGTACAGCTCCAGTACAGTCCATAACGGAACTAGCTTTTAAATAATCGTAGCTGCTGGTTTGGTCAGGCACCGGATGGGTGTCTTTTTTTGTATTTTCATTGCTCATAAGATACCTCTTTTCTAATATTTTGTACAAAAATATCAAATGAAATCTGGCTATTTGGAACATGCTATGCCAAGATAAGATGTGCAACAATTTGTGCATCCTGTATTATCTGTGATTTTAAAAAATATATACCATAGTTATGCAGAACAATTTCTAAAGATATTTTATATTTGATAATTCTTTGCCAAAGGCACTTTTCACAAAATGAGGCATCGTTTTTTCTTGTAAAAATTTCTCGGTAGGAGTACAATCATAGATATGTTTAAGACGGAAGAAAATATTTTCCAGTTTTTGAATGGAGGAAAACATGAAGATATCAGAATTGCTGAAACAAAAAGAAATAACAATAAGCTGTGAACTGTTTCCCCCGAAAAAGGGTTCCGGCCTGGCAAAAGCACATGAGGTTGTGCAGGAAGTGGCAAAGATGAAGCCGGCATATATCAGTGTGACTTATGGGGCTACCGGCGGCATCAGTGAACATACGGTAGATATTGCCAATGAGGTACAGAATGTCAATGGAGTGACCGCGTTGGCACATCTGACCTGTGCGTCTTCCGGAAGGGATAAGATTCAGGAGGTCCTTGGGCAGTTAAAAGAGAAGAATATTGAAAATATCCTTGCCTTGCGGGGGGATATACCTGAAAATGCTGATTTTCCGCTGCCAAACCAATACCATCATGCCAGTGAGCTGATAGAGGAGATTAAATCATTTGGAGACTTTTGCATTGGCGGGGCATGCTACCCGGAAGGACATCCCGAAGCAGTGTCTATAGAACAGGATATTGACAATCTCAAACGGAAGGTAGATGCGGGCTGTGAATTCCTTACGACACAGATGTTTTTTGACAATGACATCCTCTATAATTTCTTATACCGGGCTTTGAAAAAGAATGTGGAAGTTCCGGTAATTGCAGGAATAATGCCCATCACAAATGCAAGCCAGATGGAGCGGATTGGCTCTTTGTCAGGGGGGAGCATCCTGCCCAGGCGTTTCCGGGCGATGGTGGAGCGGTTTGCCGATAACCCGGCGGCGTTGAAACAGGCAGGGATCGCCTATGCTACAGACCAGATTATAGATTTGATTGCAAACGGCGTTACCCATGTACACATTTATACGA
>CANOHX010000220.1 GCA_947565885.1 uncultured Lachnospiraceae bacterium | reverse complement strand
GAAGAATTAGAGCAGGCAGTGTTATATTCCCTTAGGGAAGAACTGGCAAGAATACTGACGGAAAGCGATATTTCCCTTTTACAGCAATTTGAAGCAGCGGAACCGCACAGGGGCGATATCTCGGGTCAGTCGGAAATATTGCTAAATCAGATGGAGAAAATAGAAAAATATAAGAAAGGGACTTTTGAAAAATATCTTGATAATGTTATAATGGAGGCTGACTTTAAGAAATATATGGAACAGTATGATAACCAGATTATGGAATTACAGCGCCATTTACGTGCATTGACAAATGCAGACGCCGCTAATCTTCCTAAGGCAAAGATACAGGAGGCTGCACGTATAAGTGGTGTGAACAATCTCATTACTATAGATAAACTTGACAGAGGCATGGTAATTGAATTGATTGACAGGATAGAAGTTGGACGAGATGGGGAACTGACAATCTGCTATAAGTTCAGAAACCGTTCTGCCTGTTAAGGGAAGCGTTTTTTCGCATAAAAATGAGACAATCCGATTTTTTACAGTGACAGATGATTCCCTTTTATGTATGCGACACAGGCATCGTTGGCACTGGCAACGGAGATACATTTGAGCATGGTGTCTACGGTCTGTGTCTCGCCAGCTTCTAAAAAAACCTGGGAGCCGCCCATACTGGCAGCATATTCGGAGACGGTTACCGTATCGTCCAAGGCAATTTTTCCTTCCGCCAGCGCATCAAAGATGATAATCATGGTCATAATTTTGGTAATGCTGGCAGGATGGCGCAGCATGTCAGGCTCTTTTTCGTAGATAACCTGGCCGGTGGAAGCTTCCATCAGCACAACGGAAGGGGCTGAGACGGAAACTCCCTCTGCAGCCGGTGTTCCATCTGCGGTTCCGTTCTCGGTACCAGCTTGGGTTTTGCTCTCGGTTCCGGTTTCCGTGCCGGTTGGAGAGGTGGGCAGCAAGGATGAAAACAGCAGGGTAAATGATAACAGGAATGATAATATACAACGCATGGCTTAACCTCCGGGAATGTACCTATTATTTTCATAGTACATGATAATATATTACAGTGTAAGCAAAGGGCATGGACGATATGATAATTTTAGTGACAATTTTATTAGCGATACTTATATATTTTTTGTGGCAGAAGTGGGAACTAAGCAGATTTGAGGTAAATAGATATCAGATCCGTTCCCCAAAAATCAAAGAGCCAGTTACTGTGGCGGTAATTGCTGATCTCCATGGGTTTTCTTATGGGAAGAAAAATGAGCGGCTTTTAAGAGAGACAGCAGATATGAATCCTCAGGCTATTTTCATACCGGGGGATATGTTGGTAAGCAAATATCCTGACACGTATGATACCGCCTATGAGGCTTTTGAGGGACTTATTAAGATTGCTCCGGTGTATTACAGTTATGGCAACCATGAAAGCCGCCTGAGGGACCCTGAACGTAAACATCACCTTAAGTTCCAGCAGTATTTGGAAAAAGTGCTTGCATTGGGCGTGACAGTGCTTGAAACGGAGAGCCGCAGCATTTGCCTAGGCAGCAATGAGGTCGTGCTTTCTGCCCTGGAATTGGAATTGGATTATTATGAAAAGGGAATGATTGTGCCTATGGAGGAATCCTATATGAAAGAGAAGCTGCCCCTCATGAAGCCGGAGCTGTTTCAAATACTCCTGGCACATAACCCTGCATATGCACCCCGATACGCCGCTTGGGGAGCAGATGCCACATTCTGTGGGCATAATCATGGAGGGCTAGTGCGTATTCCTGGCATTGGGAGTCTGATTTCCCCCCAGCTGACTTTTTTCCCCACGTATGATGCAGGTGAATTTAAGATAGGAGGGCATCATGTGATTATCAGCCGCGGGCTGGGTACGCATACGTTTCATGTGCGTGTGTTTAACCGCGCCGAATTGCTGGCAGTGGAATTTCTGCCGGAAAGCTGACCAGCTGCAGGCTGAATAGTCACGCCGATTGCAACAGAAATAAAAAACCTCTTGAAAAATTCCCCCGATGCAGTTAGAATGATAGGAAGCGTGATTTTTCGGGGGAAAATAAAATGGATTTAAAAGTAAAGCTGCAGGTTTTTGAAGGTCCCTTGGACTTGCTTTTGCACCTGTTGGAAAAAAACAAGGTTAATATTTACGATATTCCGATAGTGGAGATTACGAATCAATATATGGAATACATCAATGAGATGAAACGCCGCGACCTGAATATTGTCAGTGAATTTTTGGTGATGGCGGCGACCCTTCTGGACATAAAATCGCGGATGCTGCTTCCGAAGGAGGAGACCGAGGAGGAAGAGGAGGATCCCAGGGCAGAACTTGTGCAGAAGCTTCTTGAATATAAAATGTACAAATGCATGTCTTATGAGCTTAAAGACCGGCAGATAGATGCCCAGAAAGTATTGTTTAAGAGGCCTACGATTCCCAGGGAGGTCAGCCAGTATGAAGAACCGGTGGATTTGCAGGAATTGATGGCAGACGTCAGCCTACGGCGGCTCAATGATATTTTTAAGTCTGTGATGCGCAAAAGAGAGGACAAAATCGATCCCATCCGTTCCCGGTTCGGTAAAATTGAGAAAGAAGAAGTTTCTCTGGAAGAACGCATGGATTATCTGGAGCAGTATGCCTTGACACACCGCAGGTTCAGTTTCCGTGGACTCTTAGAGGCACAGAGCAGTAAGATGGAAATCATTGTCACGTTCCTGTCGATTTTAGAACTGATGAAAGTCGGAAAAATACTGATTTCCCAGGAACGTATTTTTGATGATATATTTGTGGAGTCACAGATTGCCGCATAATCATTTTACAGAATAATAAATTCATGCAGATTCACGGCAGGTGAAGCAATGACAGAAATGGAGAGGCTATGAATTTACAGCAGTATGAAGCAATTATAGAGGGAATCCTTTTCACCATGGGGGAATCCGTGGAGGTTTCAAAGCTTTCCGCAGTGTTGGAACTGGAAGAGACGCAGGTACGTGAAATCCTCCAGCAAATGACGGAGCGGTATGGGCAGGAAGACCGCGGAATTCAATTGATAGAAATCGAAAATAACGTGCAGTTGTGTACGAAAAAAGAACTCTATGAGTATCTGATTAAGATTGCCAAGCAGCCTAAACGCCATGTGCTGACAGATGTTCTTTTGGAAACATTGTCGATTATTGCCTATAAGCAGCCAATCACCAGGCTGGAGATTGAGAAAATCCGCGGCGTATCCTGCGCCCATGCGGTCAGCAAATTGGTAGAATATAACCTTGTCTGTGAACTAGGCAGGCTGGATGCGCCGGGCCGTCCACTGCTGTTTGGCACAACGGAGGAGTTCCTGCGCAGTTTTGGCGTGCAGTCTATTGAAGAACTTCCGACCTTGGATCCAGACCAGCTAGAGGAATTCCGGCAACAGGCGGAAGAGGAAATGAATGTGAAAATGGACGTGTAAGGCATAAAATAACGGCTTTTTCATATATATGAAAGGAAGTCAGATTATGGATGAGAGAGCCTATTATGAAAATATTTAAATTACGCAGCATTAAAAATTTATATGGTTGCAGCTTAAAGGCAGGATCCGCAGGACGTATCCTGCTTTTTCGTCTTATAAGAAATTCACTGTGTTCTTTTTGCATAGCCATGGCGCTGCAGTCTTCACTCCGGGCAGATGCCATATTCCGGCAGGAACCGCCTGTCGCTGTCCAACAGGAAACGGAACAGGAGAGCGCCGGAACCAAACAGCCGAATATCACGCTTTATGCGAAGTCAGCAGTCCTAATGGATGCCGCAAGCGGAAGGGTGCTCTACGAGAAAAATGGTTATGAGCATATGCCGAATGCCAGCACAACGAAAATTATGACCTGTATCCTTGCGTTAGAACAGGGGAATCTTGATGACGAAGTAAAAGTCAGCAGCTATGCGGCCTCCATGCCTAAGGTCCGGCTTGGCATGAGTGCGGACGATACTTTCCGCCTGAGGGACTTATTGTATTCCCTGATGCTGGAATCGCACAATGACTCAGCGGTGGCAATTGCCGAGCATATTGCGGGCAGCGTGGAAGGGTTTGCCGCAAAAATGAATCAAAAAGCGAAAGAACTGGGCTGCAAAGATACATATTTCATTACGCCAAATGGGCTGGACAGACAGGATGAGACGGGGGTGCACGGAACGACCGCCGAGGATTTGGCAAAGATTATGAGTTACTGTATAAAGAATGAGCAGTTTCTGGAAATTACCAGGACTGCCAGCCATCAGTTCACAAACCTTGCCGGAACGAAGTCTTATAACTGCAATAACCACAATGCATTCTTGCAGATGATGGACGGCGCATTGTCCGGAAAGACTGGGTTTACTGGGAATGCTGGATATTGCTATGTGGGAGCCCTGGAGCGTGAGGGCAGGACTTTTGTGGTGTCATTGCTTGCCTGTGGGTGGCCGAACAATAAAAGCTATAAATGGGCGGATACTACAGCGCTGATGAATTATGGGCTGGAGCAGTATCAGAATACGGATGTCTGTGAATACGGTAAAGAATTCCCTCCGGCAGTTGTGGCAGATGCGGAGCCGGAAAACGGCAGGCTATACCAGAGAATTACCATTCCCCTGCGGATAAAGGAGGAAAAAATCAATGTCCTCAAACGGGCGGATGAGGAGGTAAGAACCATCTATGACGTTCCTGAAAATCTGCAGGCTCCAGTGGAGGAAGGCCAGGAAGTAGGCAGCGTCACATATTACCTCGGAGAGCGTCAGATTGCCAAGGTTCCCATATGTGCCGGCAAGTCTGCCAAGAAGCTGGAACCCTCCTGGTATGAGGAATTTCTGCTCAAACTCTTT
>CANOHX010000219.1 GCA_947565885.1 uncultured Lachnospiraceae bacterium | reverse complement strand
AGACTGTAAATCTGTTGGCAACGCCTTCGAAGGTTCGAATCCTTCTCCATCCATTAAAAAGAATAAGAACAGTGGGGAAAAACCAAAGTGGTTCGAATCCTTCTCCATCCATTGTAATATATTTTGAGGGCTGCATCTTCTAAACGGAGAGGCAGTTTTTATTTTTCCCTTGACACCTTATTTTTGAAATCGTATACTAGATATAGTGGTATCGTTGCGCGAATATGCACATTAAAATGTTGTTGAGGAAGAGGTGGAAGCAGTGGGAGAGCAAAAGCTGATGGGAGAGAATATCTATCGTTTTGCAGATGCGTCTCTGGAAATTATTCTCAAATTTGATGACAATGGCAACATCCTCTATGCAAATTCCTTGGCGAAAGAGGAATTAGGCTATGGAGATAAGTTAGAAGAAGTCGGTCTGGAAAAGCTGTTTCCGGCGGAATTACATATGGAAGAGGGAAGTTTCCCTATGGATAGCTTTCGGGAGATGACAGAGGGGATGATGTACCGCAAGAACAGAACGTGTTTTCCGGTGCGGATGGCTGTTGTGTCTGAGGAGGGGATAAATTTTCTGTTTGCTATCAATGTTGCTAAAAGAATCGAGACGGAACGCAAACTTGTGCGTATGAAAGAAGAGATGGAGGAAACGCTCAAGGTCCGCAATGAATTTGTGGCAAATGTGACACATGAGCTGCGGACCCCCGTCAATGGAATCCGTGGGCATGTCACCAACCTGCTGGAGAATGGGGTGTCAGGGGAAGTGAGAAGTACTCTGGACATTATTATCCGCTGCTGCGACAATATGTCTGCCATCATCAATAATATCCTTGACTTTTCCAAGCTGGAGGCAGGGAAATTTGCAATAGAACAGAAAGAGTTTAATTTCTATAAAATGGTCAACCATACGGTGGAGACAAATATTCCGGCAATCAATGGCAAGGGACTGCGCATCATGGTTAATATGGATAAGACGATACCGGAATATCTGATTGGCGACGAGCTGCGGCTGACGCAGATACTTAATAATTTCTTATCCAACGCAGTAAAGTTTACCAGCGTGGGATACATTAATATAGAAGTAACGAAGACTTTGCAGTTTGACGATGAGATAGAGCTGTTTTTTGTAGTATCGGACACGGGGATTGGCATATCACCGGAGGAGAAAGATAAGCTGTTCAAGAGTTTTTCGCAGGTGGATGCTTCCATTACCAGGAAATATGGCGGCACCGGTTTGGGGCTTGCCATCACGAAGCAGCTGATTGAACTTATGCATGGCAATGTCCATGTGGACAGCGAGAAAGGGAAAGGAAGCAGCTTTTCCTTTTCGGTGCGTCTGCATGTGGCGCAGAAAGCAAAAGAGGAGCAGTCAGGCGGCGAGCAGTTTGAGTTCATCAACCAGAATCAGGATTTGCCCGGTTTTGACAGCGTGGAGAAATTTTTCCAGTTCGGCACGCCGGAAAATGTGCAGGAGATAAAGAGCAAGATGGAGAAACTGATTCTGTGCATGGAGGTGGAAGCCTGGGACAAAGCGGAAAACTTTGCGCATAACATTAAGGAATTGTTGGAACAGGCGCCGAAAGATCTTAAGAGGTCTGCGTTCCGTCTGGAGATGAATGTAAGAAAAGGAGATTACGATAAGAGCGTTGAGCAGTATAACAGCCTGAAAGCGCTGCTTGAGGAAAATATTGGAGGGATATAGGATGGAGAATACGAGCAAATCTGAAAAGGTACCGCAGATTTTGATTGTAGATGACGTGGAGACCAATTTACTTATCCTGGAAAATATTATAGAAGGAATGGGGTACATCCCTAAATGTGCGGCCAACGCCGCAGAGGCGGCAGCCTTGATTTCTGAGAGTCTGCCAGAACTTGTTCTTTTAGACGTGTTTATGCCGGAAATGGATGGCTATGAATTTTGCGAACGGCTGAAAAGCAATCCTCTTACGCGGGATATTCCGGTTATTTTTATCTCAGCAGCGGATTCCAGCGAAGATAAGGTTAAGGGATTTAAATTGGGAGCGGTGGACTACATAGCCAAGCCTTTTGAAATTACAGAGGTTACTATGCGGGTGAATAACCACCTGAAGCTGCATGAGATGCAGAAAGAACTGGAAATGAGCAACCGCAGGCTCCACAGCGTCATCAGCAGTCAGGCAAGGAGGATTGAAGACGAGCAGAAGAATATCCTCTATGCGTTGGCGGCACTCACGGAACAGCGTGATTCTGACACGGCGGACCATATGGAAAATGTGGCGTACAACTGCCGGCTGTTGGCGCAGAGCCTACAGTTCAGCCCGGATTTTACCGAAGAAATATCTGAGGGCTTTATAGATACCATTGAGGTTGCCTCAAGGCTTCATGATATCGGAAAGCTGCGCGTCCCCATTGATGATACGGGGGAGATGGTTTCCGGGGAACAGATTAGGCATCATGCAGAGCAAGGTGCGGAAATCTTAGAAAGGGTATACCAGAACACGCCGGGGAACAGCTTTCTGCCGATGGCGATTGAAATTGCCCGCTATCACCATGCCTGTTGGGACGGAAGCGGCTATCCGGGCGGGGTTTCAGGGAAAGGTATACCGCTCTCCGCCAGGATTGCCACTGTCGCGGATAATTTCGATTTGCTGACCGGGGAGGGGGGGCAAGAGGAAACTTACAGCTCGCAGGAGAGCTTCCGCCTGATTAAGGAGGGGAGCGGCATATATTTCGATCCTGATATTGTAAATGTTTTTCTGAAGATCAGGAAACAATTACGGCATAGCTGAGCGTCAGAAATTGGGAACATTGATTTAATCAGTATTTTCCTGGAATGCCAAGGTAAAATCTTGCGTTCAATCAGCACTTGCCAAAATCTGACATGAATTGACAAGCAAAAAGAAATATAGTATCATAAAACGAATAGTAAATTGAGCTGATAATTGAGGCTTGTGAACAAAAAGATACTAAATTGATCGGTAGAAATTTTAATTATGATAGGAGTAAGTCAAGATGATTACAGACAGTGAATTTCACCGGGTTGTCGGATATGTTAAGAGGACAACCGGAATCGATCTTAGTGAAAAGAGAGTATTGATAAATGGCAGGCTTGAGAATTACATTTTAAGGAACGGTTACCATAATTTTGATGAATATATGACTAAGGTTGAGCATGACCCTGCAGGAAAAGAAGCAAGGAATTTAATCAATGCCCTGACTACCAACCATACATATTTCATGCGGGAATTCGAGCATATGGAATTTCTGCGGCAGACAATCCTGCCGCAGCTGAAAGTGAAAGAAGCGGCGCGTAAGGATTTGCGGATATGGTCGGCAGCTTCCTCCACGGGGGAGGAACCCTATACGATAGCGATGGTACTGCAGGATTTCTTCGCGCTGGATCATGGCTGGGATACGAAAGTTTTGGCGACCGACATTTCCACCAAGGTTTTGCAGCATGCGCAGCAAGGTAAATATCTTGCGGAACAGATAGAGCCATTGCCAGAAAAATGGCGCAGGAAATTTTTTACAAAATTAAATGAGGAGGAGTATCAGGCCAAACAGGAGTTGCGGAATGAAGTGATTTTCCGTCAGTTCAACTTGATGAATCCGCTTCCGTTTAAAAGACCGTTCCATGTGGTTTTTTTGCGGAACGTGATGATATATTTTGATGAAGATACGAAGCTGCAGCTGCTTCGCAAGATATATGATTATTTGGAGCCGGGAGGTTACTTATTTATTGGAACGACTGAGGCGCTTAACAGAAAAGGGACAGCTTTCAAGTATGTCGAGCCGTCAATCTATCAGAAATAGAGAGTAGGAGAATCAGATGAAGAAGATTAGAGTGTTAGTGGTGGATGATTCTGTACTATTTCGCAATTTGCTGGTACAGAGCTTGAGCGAGGATCCATACTTAGAGGTTGTAGCGCAGGCAGGGGATGCTTATGCGGCGCGGGATGCGATTATAGAATACCGCCCGGATGTGATGACCTTGGATGTGGAGATGCCGAGGATGGATGGGATTCAGTTCCTGAGGAAACTGATGCCGCAATACCCCTTACCGGTAGTGGTAATCAGCGCCTTGGACGCTCGGGTGTTCGATGCCATGGAGGCGGGGGCAGTAGACTTTGTGTGCAAGCCCAATACGGTTGAGCGTGCGAAAGTCAGTGAATTTATCCGCAAAGAACTGGGGACGAAGATTAAGATTGCCTCCACCGTCAAGGTGGGGAATCTCAAACGTGTGGAGTCTTATCCGGTGAACGGTGTTTCAGCAGTCAAGAAAGATACGGTGATTGCCATCGGGGCGTCTACCGGAGGGACAGAAGCGATATTTGAAGTAGTGAAACAATTCCGCACAGATATTCCAGGTGTGGTGATTGTGCAGCATATGCCGCCGGGCTTTACAGAAATGTATGCCAACCGCCTGAACAACCAGTGCCAGGTGGTAGTAAAAGAAGCGGTTACGGGCGATAAGGTACTGCCGGGGCGCGTATTGATTGCGCCGGGAGATAAGCATATGCGTCTGGTAAAAGTAAACGGCGTGTACCAGGTAGAATGTAAGGCCGGGGAAAAGGTCAGCGGTCATTGCCCCTCCGTGGACGTGCTGTTTTCCTCCGTCGCCAAGTCGGCGGGCAAGGATGCGCTGGGCGTAATCCTTACCGGGATGGGAGGAGACGGAGCCAATGGGCTTTTGGAGATGCGGAAAGCAGGGGCCAAGACGATTGGGCAAAATGAGGCTACCTGCGTGGTATATGGAATGCCCAAAGTTGCATATGATATTGGGGCTGTCCAATATCAGCTAGAACTTTCGAGCATAACGAATAAAATATATGGATTGCTGAAGACCAATTAGAGGAGGAAGGCAAATGCGCAGCATTTCAGGAATGCCTTCCGACGAGCTGGCAG
>CANOHX010000218.1 GCA_947565885.1 uncultured Lachnospiraceae bacterium | reverse complement strand
TATGCAAGCAGAAACGAGGGGACAATGAAAAGAGAACAAAGAATTATGCAAGCAGGAACGAGGGGACAATGAAAGGGAAAGTATTTTTGGTGGGCGCCGGTCCTGGGGATGTGGGGCTTCTCACTTTAAAAGGCAAGGAAGCGCTGGAACATGCCGAGACAGTGGTTTATGACAGTCTGGTTGGTGAAGGGGTTTTCCGGTTTATACCTCAGGAGGCGGAATGCATAGATGTTGGCAAGCGTGCCGGAAACCATAAGATGGAACAGAGCGAAATCAATTTGTTGCTGCTGGAGAAAGCCCTGGAAGGAAAGTGCGTGGTGCGCCTGAAAGGCGGGGATCCATTTATGTTTGGCAGAGGCGGGGAAGAATTGGAACTGCTGGCGGCAAACGAGATTCCGTTTGAGATTGTGCCGGGCGTGACTTCGCCGCTGGCGGTTCCGGCTTACAGCGGAATTCCGGTTACGCATCGAGTATTTTCCTCCTCGGTTCATATATTTACCGGGCATCGGAAACAGGGAGAACCGCTGCAGCTTGATTTTGAAGCTATGGTACGCATGGGAGGCACCCTGGTATTCCTGATGGGTGTTTCTTCTCTGGGAGAAATCTGCCGGGGGCTGCTGGCGGCGGGGATGGAACCGCAGATGCCGGCAGCAGTCTTGCAGCAGGGAACTTGCGCCATGCAGAAAAAATTGATTTTAAGCCTTGCAGATATGGAAAAAGCGGTGCAGCGAGGGGTGCAGGCGCCGGCAATTTTGGTGGTTGGGGAAGTCTGTGCGCTGGGAAACCAGTTTGCGTGGTATGAAAAGCTTCCGCTTTTTGGCAGAAAAATTTTGGTGACAAGGCCGCGGGAACGCAGCAAGGTGTTGGCGGACAGGCTGCGAAGCCTGGGAGCGGAGGTATTGGAAGTTCCGACCATCCGCACGGAGCGGATTGCAGAGAACCGCAAGCTCTGGCAGGAACTTGAGCGGCTTATTGAATACCAATACCTTGTTTTCACTTCCCCGGCAGGAGTGAATATTTTTTTTGAGGAACTGCGGGCGCGCGGAAAGGACATCCGTTCCCTCGGGATGGCACAGATTGCGGCTATCGGCATGGGAACGGCAAAGGAAGTGGAGGCGCGCGGACTTAATTGTGCGTGGATGCCAGAAATCTATGATGGGGAACATTTGGGGATACTGCTTGGCGAAGTCTGTAAAAAAGGGGACAAAATACTGATTCCGCGCGCTGCACAGGGAAGCAGGCAGCTTATCCAGGAAATAGAAAAGAGAGTTTCGGTGGAAATTATGGATATACCGATTTACCGCACAGCTTATGAGGAATTCCCGGAAGTTGGCGATATCTGGGGACAGCTGAAAAGAAGAGAGATACAGATGGCGGTATTTACCAGCGCTTCTACAGCCAGAGGCTTTGCCAAAGCGGCAGCAGGGATAGATTTTGGGCAAGTATGGGCAGTATGTATTGGGGCGCAGACAGAAGCGGCGGCAAAAGAGTTGGGCATGGAGACCGTGACAGCCAAGGCGGCGACGATAGACAGCCTGGCGGAAGCCTGTATGGCGGCCTCCGTTTTGGCAGATGGATAGATGCCGTAAGCTGCTAAGTGCCAGTGGTGCTTGTTTGGCAATGAACAAAGCGTAGGATTTTGCGAATGATGTGGATGGAACTGATGTATTTAAAGGGAGGTTGGACATATGGAGATGACCCAAAGACCGCGCCGTCTGCGCGGAAATGATGTATTGCGGAAAATGGTGCGGGAAGTGAGGATGGATAAGTCTTCGCTGATTTATCCGATGTTCGTGCGGGAGGGGAGCAATATCAAAGAAGAAATCCCTTCCATGCCGGGACAGTACCGTTACAGCGTGGACAGGATGGAGGAAAAACTGTCTAAGCTTCGAAATGCGGGAGTCTGTTCCGTGATGCTTTTTGGAATTCCTGACGAGAAAGATGAGCTGGGAAGCGGCGCATACGCACAGGATGGGATTGTGCAGAAAGCATTTCGCAAGGCAAGGCAGGTCTGCCCGGATTTGTACCTGATTGGCGATGTCTGTATGTGCGAGTACACTTCCCATGGTCACTGCGGGGTGCTCTGCGGACAGGAAGTGGACAATGACAGGACGTTGGAACTGCTGGCAAAGACAGCAATTTCCCAGGTACAGGCGGGAGCAGATATGGTAGCGCCCTCAGACATGATGGATGGAAGGGTGGCATATATGCGCAAGGCGTTGGATGGAAATGGCTATGAAAATGTCCCCATCATGTCTTACGCGGTCAAATTCGCATCTTCTTTTTATGGGCCGTTCCGCGATGCGGCGGGTTCCGCACCCTCATTTGGCAATAGGAAATCTTACCAGATGGATTACCATAACCGCCGGGAAGCATGGAAAGAAGCCTTGCTTGACGTGCAGGAGGGAGCCGATGTCATTATGGTGAAGCCTGCGATGGCGTACGGCGACTTAATCCGGGAGATAAGAGAACTCATTAACGTTCCTGTGGCAGCTTACTCGGTCAGCGGAGAGTATGCCATGGTCAAAGCGGCAGCACAGTCAGGGTATGTTGATGAAGAACTTGTGATGAGTGAACTGGCGGTGGGCGCATACCGCGCCGGATGCGATGTTTATATCACGTATTTTGCGGAAGAGTTGGCGAAATGCATGGACAAGGGAATCATAGGATAATAAATCATGGAATCTAACATTGTGCGCTATGGCAGGAAGGAGGAATAATGGTAACAAGGTCGCAAGAACTGTATCAGGAGGCGGTAAAAGTAATTCCTGGAGGAGTCAATTCGCCGGTGCGGGCGTTTGGCTCCATCGGGGGAATGCCAAGGTTTATAAAAAGCGCTAGGGGCGCGTATCTTTATGATGAAGATGGTAATTGCTATCTTGATTTTGTTGGTTCCTGGGGGCCAATGATTTTAGGTCATGGGCATGAGGAAATATTGAGATGTGTGCAGGAAGCATGTCAGCGTGGGCTTAGTTTCGGAGCAGCCACGGCGGCGGAGGTTGAAATGGCAGAATTAATCTGTGCGTCAGTTCCCTCCGTGGAGATGGTGCGTATGGTCAATTCCGGCACTGAGGCGGTGATGAGCGCAATCCGCGTGGCAAGAGGGTTTACCGGCAGGGATAAGATAATTAAATTTGCAGGCTGTTACCATGGGCATTCCGATGGGCTTTTGGTGCAGGCAGGCTCGGGCGTGATGACAGCAGGCGTACCGGACAGCCTGGGTGTTCCCATGGGATGCACCAAAGACACGCTCTTGGCGCGGTACAATGATTTGCAAAGCGTCAAAGCGCATTTTGAGCGCTGCGGTGAGGAAATTGCGGCAGTTATAGTGGAGCCGGCAGCAGCCAACATGGGCGTTGTGCCTCCCATTCCGGGATTTTTGGAAGGTCTGCGCAGTCTCTGCAGTAAATATGGCGCGCTGCTGATTTTTGATGAAGTGATTACGGGATTTCGGCTTGGGATAGATGGCGCACAGGGATTTTATGGCATAGCGCCGGACCTCACTGTTTTTGGCAAGATTATCGGCGGCGGCATGCCGGTGGGGGCATATGGAGGCAGACGCGAAATCATGGAACTTGTCGCGCCCTCGGGAGGCGTGTACCAGGCAGGAACTTTGAGCGGCAACCCGGTTGCCATGGCGGCAGGCATTGCCCAGCTTACGATATTGAAAGAACATCCGCAATATTATAGGGATTTGAATGAAAAAGGCGATTGGTTTTTTGGACAGATAGAGAAGCTGCTGAAAGATTCCGGGCAGCCCTGGCAGGTAAACCATGTGGGGTCTCTGGGCTGCCTGTATTTTACAGAGCAGAAAGTAGTAGATTACGAGAGTGCGAAAACGGCAGATACAGAAGTTTTTGCGGATTATTGCAAATTCATGCTGGGTCAGGGGATTTACCTGGCTCCCTCGCAGTTTGAGGCGGTATTTTTATCTCTTGTGCACACAGAAGATATGTTAAGAAAGACGTTAGAACGAATAACAATATTCTTACAAAAAATTTAAAGAATATTAATTGTTTTTGCCAAAAAAAGGTGTATACTGTGAGTATGGAAAAGACAGCAATCAGATTGGAAAAATAAGAATACTCAGAGAAGAAGCGGAGAGATTACAGTGACGAGCGAGGAACGGAGAAGACGGGATAGGTATTTGGCAAGAAAGCGCAGAAGGAAAAGACAGAGGACGATACAGATAATTGTGCGCTGTGCAATTTCATGTGCATGTGTCCTGCTGCTGGTTTTTGTCCTGACAAAAATATTGCTCAGGGATGAGAAGCCTGAGTCAGTTGAGGCACATAGGAACATATCCGTGAATATGGACAGCAAAGAAGAAGAACAGCAGGAGCAGGGATTTCAGCAGAAAGTCATTGAGGAGGCGCCGGATTATACGGTAGATTTGCTGACTCCGAACCCTTATTCCAGGCCGCAGATGGCGTTGGAAGAAGTGAAAGGGATTGTGGTGCATTATACAGCGAATCCAGGTACCACGGCAGAACAGAACCGCAGTTATTTTGAGAGCCTGAAAGATACGCATAAGACCAAAGCAAGCAGCCATTTTGTGGTGGGAATTGATGGGACAATCATCCAGTGCATCCCCAGTTCGGAAATGTGTTATGCTTCCAATGACCGCAATGAAGATTCGTTGGCAATTGAGTGCTGCCATCAGGATAAGACGGGGCAGTTCACACAGGAGACATATGATTCTTTGGTGAAACTGACAGCCTGGCTTTGCGGGAAATTTAATCTGCCAGTGGACAGCGTAATCCGGCATTATGATGTAACCGGAAAGGAATGCCCTATCTATTATGTGGAGCATGAGGACGCCTGGATACAGTTTAAGAAAGACGTGCAGAAGTATCTGGATGAACATGGAACGGAACCCAAACAGGATTTGACATAAGAGGAGAGCGGAAAGCCCCCG
>CANOHX010000217.1 GCA_947565885.1 uncultured Lachnospiraceae bacterium | reverse complement strand
GTTTCAATGGAGAAATCTTCTCCCAAATCATAACGCAAAAGTTCTTCACCAGTAGCCTCATTGTAGATACGGACAAATGCATTGCTGACTTGACCAAAATTCTGCCTCCTCGCCTCCGCTTCATAGATGGTCACTGTAAAAGCAATCTTCGTAATATTTGCCGGTACTTTGGAGAGGTCTACCTTAATCTGCTCATCATCTCCATCGCCCACGCCAGTGAGATTGTCTCCCTGATGCTGTACGCTGCCGGAAGAATGCGTCAGGTTGCCGAAAAATACAAAATCCTTAGAATCTGCTACTTTACCGGAATCTGTAAGCAAAAATGCTGCTGCGTCCAAGTCAAAATCTCCTCCGGTATCAAATGCGTTTACATCCCAGCCCAAACCGACAACCACCTTGGACAGTCCCGGATTTCCTTTGGTCAGGCTGACTTTCTGGCCTTTCTGTAAATTTACTGGCATAATCCGTCACCTCCTATGCTACTTCAATCCCATAGTGTCCGCATAAAGCTGCCAAACCACCCTGGAAACCGCTGCCAATTGCATTAAACTTCCACTCACCGTTATGCCGGTATAGCTCACCGACGACCACCGCAGTTTCAATGGAAAAATCTTCCCCAAGGTCATAGCGAATCAGCTCCGTATTGTTAGATTCATCCACCAGCCGGATAAATGCATTGCTGACCTGGCCAAAATTCTGACGCCTCGCCTCAGCTTCATAAATCGTTACGGTAAAAGCAATTTTCTCTACATTGGCAGGAACTTTAGTAAGGTCCACCTGAATCTGCTCGTCATCGCCCTCGCCTTCGCCAGTGAGGTTGTCTCCCTGATGGTTCACAGCACCGCTTGTATGGGTAAGGTTGCCATAGAACACAAATTCTTTATCGGTTGGGCATTTCCCATCTGCGCCCAGCATGAACGCCGCTGCATCCAAGTCGAAATCTGCCCCTGAATCAAATGCATTTACATCCCAGCCAAGCCCAACCATAATGTTCTTGAGTCCTGGATTGCCCTTCGTTAAGTCTACTTTCTGTCCTTTTGATAAGTTAATTGGCATATTGTTACCTCCTATAGTAATATATTTAAAAACATTGTGTTGCTTACTTTTATTATATCTAGCTTATATATACGCCGAAAAATCCCTGATTATTTACCTCTTTGCGGGCGGCATATGATAGTTTCTGTTGAAGTCCGCCTTTATCGTTTCAAGCCTTGCCTGTTCCTCCACACGTTTCTTCTTGGCATCTTCCTGAATTCTCTTCGTCTCCTCAATACCGCTGGTAATCGTCCTCCATGTCGTCTCCAGGGTCTCTATCTGGATAGAACTTCCGGAAGCAAGCCTTGCCGCCATCTTCGATGACTCCACAGTATTCTGGGCATTCCTGACAAGCATCTCATTTGTCTTCTTATCAAGTTCTGCCATGGATTCTGCCTGTATCCTCTGCCTTTTCAGCAAGATAGCCTGCGCAAGCGCCTGTTTAAAGACAGGAAGCGTAACAATAAATGCAGAATTAATTTTTCTTACAAGATTATAATTGGTAAATTCCATGGTTTTAATCATCGGAATAGACTGCATTGCCACATTTTCTGCCACCCGCAAGTCCTGTGTCCTCTGCTCCATCATCATCAGCGCCTGATTCAGGCTTGTAAGCTCAAACTGGATAGACTGGTCCCCAGTCTGCGCCATATCCTGCTGCCTCTGCGCAATGTACGCTTCAATCTCCCCACAGGCCTGCTCCCCAGCCAGGATATATTTCACAAGCTCATGGTAGTAATTGACATTCGCCTCAAACATCTGGTTCAGCTTACGATTGGACTGCTTAATCTCTGATTCATATCCTTTGAGCTGAACGTAAATCTTATCCACTTCCTCGCCCATCGTGTGATATTTGGCAAGAATCTTGTCTAACTGCTTCTTAAGCCCGCCAAACAATTTGTCGAAGAAGCCAGGATTATCTTTAATCTCTTCAATATCAAACTTATCCATAATCTTGGCAAGCGTTGTCAGCATCTCGCTTGTATCATCAAGCTGCGACATATTCATGCTGTTAAGGACAACATCAGACGCCTTGGAAATTTCCTCTGCAACCTCCGCGCCAAAAGATACAATTGTATCCAGATTGTTCACTTCAATCGTGCTCACGATACGGTCAACCTCATCCGAATTGACAAGTTCAGAGTTCATCTGCTGCCTGTCGGCAACGATATCGTACTCCTGAACTACCTCTATCTCATTCTTGGGTTCTGGCATCTGTGCTGCCGCTGGTACTGCGGTTGTTGTTTTGCTAAAATCAAGTCCCATAATCAATTACCTCTCTTAAATATTTTATCACGCCAACTTGGGCGTGTGCTGCGCGATGAAAAGCCTTTAAAATCGGGGACCTGCAGGTCGTATAAATATTCCCCAATCTGATGTTCCTCCATTATCATCCCATTAAAATATTTCTCAATGCTCTGATAGCCCGTCGGCACAAAAAACAGGATGTCAAAACCTATCAGGTTCAGATACGCTGCCAATATGGAGTCTTCTAACGATATCACCGTCTCCGCCGTATTAATATAAATCATCTTGGGATTCTTCTTGGTGAAATCAAACTTCTGAATCAGCCTTACGATATCTTGGGGAAGGTTGAGCACATTGGCAATGACCGTATATTCCATGCCGTTCTCATCAATTCCCCTGATCAATTTCTGGTCTATGACAGACTGCAGCTTATCCAACATGAATTCCTGCATATCCTCCCGCAGAATCCCATATCTGTAACACGAATGGTTTTTTATCTTGTTCCTCTGCAGCCGCCCATTCTTATAAAACTCTGCTGCAAACGATTTGGCTGGATTTGCCGCCGTAGAGTCGATGTATGGCGCTTTCCTTACCACCACCGTATCTTCCGTGACCAACTCTTTTATGGAATTCCAATACTGCTGCAGCTGCCCATCTTTCACACCGGACACCTTGGAGAAAATAACCGGTATGCTGACTATCCCCTCCGCCGTACTGAAACCGGGGCGGTATTTGAGTTCCTGGTCCCAAAGGATTTTTATTTCTTCATACATAGTCTGCAGGCTGATGACATTTGCTTTGCCATACTGGCGGTTCCTGTACATCCCGGAATCCTGGTACATTAAGGTATCTAATTCCCTCTCCGCATGGTACGCTGCGGTGCCCATCCTTACCTGGGAGTTGTCCTCTGGATATCTGTCCAGCGCCAGCGTATCCGAATAGGTGATTTCATACAGCAGACTGTCTGTGAGGCTGCACTTCTCATTCAGGTTCGGCGCCAGAATCAGCACATCTATCGGCAGTTTCGCCAAAAAACGCAAGAACATGCCCTCATTATTGTCTTTGCAGCCGCCAAGATGAATAAAACAGGATATCTCTGGAAGCGCCCAATTGGAAAACAGCTGCGGCAGATAGCGTTTCAGCCAGCAGAGCAGGTACACCGCCTTGTTGGTCAGCTTGTTGAGGCTGCCGCCGGCTGCAGTTTCCTCCCTCAGCATCACATCAACAAATGCCTTATTCATCAGCCTTTGCAGTTCCATGTTTGCTGTATACTTAATATTCGCCGAAAGGTCCATAATCATCTGGTCTGTGCGGGAATAATTTCCTCTCTTGATGGAAGCTATCTCCTCCGGCGTCGGCTTGGCAATCTGCCCATTGACAATCACGACCTTGCGCCTGGCATTTTTCAGTTCAAGCTGCAGCTGATACAATTCATTGGCATAAGTAAGCTTATCTTCCACCCCATTTACACGAATAAAACAATTATAAAATAGTTTAGGATCGCTGCCCCTTAAGGCTATGCTCTCCCTGATGTCCTCAAGCCCCCTGCCCTTTATCCAGGCGTTGGTGCAAGCCTCAATCGTGGGCTTTATCCCATACAACCTTTCGTTATTCAATTCATTCTGTATCTTTTCCCTAATCTTCTTTAAGTTAAAATCGGGCGGGAAAGGCTTCATCCCATCCACCTGAAAACCATCTGACAGAGAAGAAGACGGGTCTAATTTCTGATATCCTGCATCTCCGTGGTACTGCAGCAAGACCACATCGCAGCCTGCATGCGACAGGATTGAAATAAGCTGCAGCTCATAATTGCTGATATCTCCCTCATAGAGGATTTTGGGAATATTATTTTCCCCCAGCTGGTTTACTATCCTCTCAAACTTATAATACAGCCAGCACATATATTTGATATATGCATTTTTCAGCATATTCTCTGTCTTTCCTGCTTTTCGCATGGCATCTAAAGAATCATAGAGCACTGCCGCCACGTTCTGCCTTTGGCTGGCGTTCATCCGCGGAAGCCACTTTTTTAGACTCGAATCCATGAACCCGACGCTCATCATAAAATCCATACCCATGACTTCGCCATAATATGAGAGATTCTTCTCATCCGGGTTGGGGATTTTCCCTTCTATAATCACGCCTGACTTACGTGCAGCATCATAATATTTCTTAATAAATTCTTCAATTTCTTCCGAATATCCGTGAATTCGGCAGAAGTATACTCCTTTATTTGACCTGCTGCCCAATGGTACAAAATAATCGTTAAGGCTGCAGAGCTTCATATGTTCCAACATCGAGCATCCTCACCTTCAATATCTATTCATTTTATTTTTATACATTAGATAACCAAGGCTTGAGCCAACCACACCGCCCACAATATGGGTCAGGTTAGAGACATTGTCTTTTATAAAGACGCCCTGGTATATCTGCTCTCCAATATAAATCACTGCCACCAAAATAAAGGTAAGCGGAATCTTCCCTTCCGTTATGGATGTGAGGGAAGACAGCAATATTAACGCAAACACCACACCGCTTGCTCCTAAAAGACGCACGCCCGGAAAAAATATAAAATGAATCACACCAGTGACAAGAGCCGTTGTTAAAATAACAAACAAAATATTAGACGAACCATACTTTTCTTCCAACAATGGTCCCACAATCAATATCA
>CANOHX010000216.1 GCA_947565885.1 uncultured Lachnospiraceae bacterium | reverse complement strand
GAAACAAAGCGGCCAGCAGTCATCGGATTCGATGTGATATACAGCGAACAGGCAGATGAGAAAGCAGATAAGCATTTTGCGGCTGCCTGTAAAGAAGCGGGCAATGTCATTGTGGCGCAGAGTTTTTCCTTTAAGGAAATGCCGGAGACGGATGAAAATGGAAAAGTCACTTACAACCCATATCATGTGGATTACGTGATAGAACCGTATGAGAGTCTCCGTGACAGTGCAATTACCGGGTATGCCAATACAACCGTGGATGTGGATGGCTATGTGCGCCAGGCAATGGCTTATATTGATTATGAGGGAGAGCGGGCCTTTAGCCTCTCTTCCCAGGTTTATAAGATGTTTCAGCAAAGCCAGGGAAAGGAAGCCGTATTCCCGGCTACTTATGGCAGGAGCAACCGTTTCTACTTTACATATTCCGGGAAACCAGGCGGATACAATGTAGTTTCCATGGCAGATGTGCTGGATGGCAGCATCGATGCCGGCATTTTTCAGGGCGCGGCTGTGCTGGTAGGAGCTTATGCCGTGGGGATGCAGGACTCATATACCCCTGCGATTTCGCATAACAGCCAGATGTATGGGGTGGAAATCCATGCCAACATTGTGGAAGCGCTTTTGGAGGGGAAGACGCAGACGCCGTTTTCTCCGCTTATCTATGCAATTATGGCGGGTCTTCTGTGCGGGCTGTTTTTTCTGGCGGCGCGCAAGGCAAAGCTGCTGTTTACGGGCATATTGTTTGTCCTCTTGCTGGCAGCAGATGCTTTTTTTGCCATCTTTATGTACCAATGGGGCAGTATTGTTCCTGTCATCCTGCTTCCGATTGCGCTTGCGCTGATTTTCCTGGCGCGGGTAATCCAGGGCTATCTTACGGAGATTATGCGCAGACGGCGTGTGGTCAACGTGTTTAAACAATATGTTGCTCCGCAGGTTGTAGAAAAAATTAGCAAGGACAAGGATTTTGAACTGGTGCTTGGCGGCGAGAACCGTCATGTCGCCGTATTGTTTGTGGATATTCGCGGTTTTACTACCATGTCGGAAAGCATGCAGCCGGAGGAAGTGGTAGAAATATTAAATGAATATTTAAGTTTGACCACAAAGTCCATTTTTGATAATGGCGGTACGCTTGATAAATTTGTGGGAGATGCCACGATGGCAGTGTTCAACGCGCCATTTGAACTGGATGATTATATTTTCCGTGCCGTCTGTACGGCATGGGATATGCGGGCGGGTGCGGACGCACTTGCCGATAAATTTGAAAAACGCTTTGGCAAGAGCGTTGCTTTTGGCATCGGCGTGAACTGCGGGAATGCAGTTGTGGGAAATATTGGCTGTGAATTCCGTATGGATTACACGGCAATCGGAGATACCGTCAATACGGCGGCACGTTTGGAGAGCAATGCCGGGAGGGGGCAGATTTTAATTAGCGAGGAAGTCTATGAGGCGGTGAAAGGCCGGGTAAGCGCAACGCCGATTGGCGAGATTCCTTTAAAAGGGAAAAGCAAGGGGGTATTTGTATATCAGTTAGATGAGGTGAAAAAGTAAATGGGCAGAAGATATATTATTCCGAACAGGTCGGAAATCGAGAACTCCGTCCGCCTTGCCGGAGAATATGAATGTGCGTTTGAATATAATGATTTTTATTTGCCGGAAGTCTTAGACAATCCGGGGAAACAAGAAGAAATTATTGAGTTTTATGCGAAATACCGCAGTGATTTTTCCGAAGATACCATGCATGGGGCATTTTTGGACGTAACCATACACAGCAGCGATCCCCTGATTCGGGACGCTTCCATCTTGAGGGTGCGCCAATCTATGGAGATTGCCAAAAGGATGGGATTAAAAGGTGTAGTGTTCCACACTGGCCGCCTGGCGGGTTTTCGTACAGAAAGTTACTTAAAATTGTGGCAGGGGATTAATCGGCAGTTTTTTACACAGCTTTCGGAGGATTATCCCGAACAGCAGATTTATATGGAAAATATGTTCGATGAAGCGCCCGATGTGCTGGCGGAATTGGCTGAGACAATGAGGGAAATTGAGAATTTTGGCGTTTGTCTGGATTATGCCCATGCAGCGCTCACAGACTGCCCACAGCAGGAATGGGTAGAGGCGCTGGCGCCTTATATCCGTCATATACATCTCAATGACAACGATTTGCAAAACGATCTGCATCAGCCGCTGGGGGAAGGCAAGATTGATTGGCAGGAGTATGGCAGGATGGTAAGTAAGAGCCGTATAGAAGCGAGTGTGTTAGTGGAAGTAAGCGGCTGCGATGGCCAGCGAAAGTCGCTGGAGTATATGAGGCAGCAGGAAATGTATCCGTTTCACAGGAGATAGATAAGGAGAGATTAGATGCGTTTAGAATATGAAGATTTCAAAAAAATATTGAATATTGGCATCAATCTGTCTACCGGCAGGGACAGGAATAAAATCCTGGCTTCCATTCTTGAAAGCGGGATGGAGATTACGAATTGTGATGCCAGCACGTTGTATCTGTATGAAAATGACCGGCTGACATTTAAGATAATGAAAACGCTTTCCATGGGGGTCAGCAGAGGCGTAGATGGAGAAGCCATTACCGACATGCCCCCGGTTGCCATGAAAGAGGGCAATGTCTGCGCCTATACGGCAATTCATAGAGAGATTGTCAATATACCAGATGTATATGACAGTGACCGGTTTGATTTCTCAGGTCCGAAAAAATACGATACGCTGACCGGTTACCACACGAAATCGCAGCTTGTGATTCCCCTGGAAAACAATGAGAATGAGCTGATTGGCGTGCTGCAGCTAATCAATGCCATGGATAAGGATGGGAATGTGATTCCTTTTGACAGGCAGTATCATATCATTATCCGCTCCCTTGGCTCCATGGCGGCGATTGAACTGACGAACCTTGCCTATATGGAAGAATTGAAAGCGCAGCTCTATTCTTTTGTAGAGGCGCTGACGACGGTGCTGGATGAACGTTCTCCTTACAATGCCTCCCATACGCGCAATGTTGCCAAGTATTCACGGATTCTAGCAGATTATATTACTGAACTGCATAAGAAAGGATTATGCGAAGAATCATTTGATCAGGAGAGGAAAGAGAAACTTTTGCTTGCCGCATTGCTACACGATATTGGCAAAATTGTGGTTCCCTTGGGAGTCATGGATAAGGCAACCCGCCTGGGCGATGAACTCAGCAAAGTAGAGGAGCGCTTTAAGCTGCTGGAATCACTCTATGAAGTCGATATGCTCAGGGGCAGGATAACAGAGGAAGAATACGAATGCCAGGTTGCGGATTTGCGGGCGGAACTCGACTTTATACATAAGATTGATACGGTAGGATTTCTGGATAAAGAAAATTATGAGCGGGTCTGCAGGCTTTCTATGAAAAAGCATATAAAAGAAAACGGAGAAGTGACGAAATATATAACAGATAAGGAGAAGAATTGCCTGAGCATCCGTCAGGGAACGCTTACCATTGAAGAACGTGAGGTAATGAAAAACCATGTGGTGGTGACGGAAAAGATTCTCAGTAAGGTACGGTTTAATAAGAACTTTGCAATTGTACCGAAATGGGCGGCTTCCCATCATGAGTTTCTGAATGGAACCGGCTATCCGAAGCAATTGACGGCGGAGCAGCTGGATTTAGAGACACGGATTCTGACAGTGGCAGATATCTATGATGCCCTGACAGCTATCCGGCCTTATAAAAATGCAATTCCAGATGATAAGTCCATTCGTATGCTGAAAAGCATGGCAGAGGAAGGAAAGATAGATGGTCAGATTGTGGGCTGGCTTTCCGAGGCATTAAAAAAGGAGGTATGAGGAAAATGAAAAGGAAATGGAAAGGATGGATTTCTCTTTGTTTGGCATTTGTACTTGGTTTTGCTGTTTTACCGGCAGCGGTAAATGCAGACGGTGAATATGCAAATCTAAAGCTGTATACTGGTGCAGACAGGGTAACGTCAGATATGTATGTGTCCGATGATACGGGAACGTATGCGGAGAGTGTAAATGAGAATTGTCCGATTGGTTATTGCAAGGACGGTTATCGGCTGTGGAGACTGGATGAATCCAATTACACGGTCTGCAGCAGGTGGATAAGCGACAGTGAAAGTGAATGGCCAGCTTATATTGCGGGATATTTCGCGCCAGAGAATGTTGTGCTTGCACCTAATTGGGTACCAGAATATTCTGCATTGCCCATAACGGCAGAGAATCCGACGGTGGTAATCGGCGATGGGAGCGCGCAGGACAGAGGCGATTTCTACTATCAGTGGTATCGTGAGCGCAAGGCTGTGGATATCGGAAATTACCATGATGAGTCTGAGCAAGTGAAAGTATCTGCCAGCGTGAATGCTTCCTATAACAGTGAAACTGGAAAATGGATAGCTGGAAATGAACAGCCATATATGGAGCTGCGTCTCTCATTACAGAGAGGCGATGTAGTAGCGGTAAAGAATATCGAAGGCGGCACGGACCCGCAGTATTATCTCAGCGGCTATCTGAAAGAATCCGCAGCTTCTTCATTTTTGGAAACATATGACCACAATAATGATGTATTTTATGTGACGGCAGCTGTCGGCGGAGAATGCAGCCTGCATCTGCAGAACAATGTGAATGCGGGCAGCTTGCAGGCGTCGGTCACTGTGAGCCGCTATGAGGGGGAAGACGGTGAAGTAGGTAAGAAGACATATAGTGGAGCTGATGGGACGTATTGCTGTAAAATCAGCTATGTGAAAAATGGCTGTAGCATTTCGTTTATGACAAATTCAGTTACTATCAAGAAAAACGAGCCAGGAGGGAACGAACCCGGAGGAAATGAGCCAGGAGGGAACGAACCCGGCGGAAACGAGCCAGGAGGGAACGAACCCGGAGGGAACGAGCCAGGAGGGAACGAACCCGGAGGGAACGAGCCAGGAGGGAACGAACCCGGAGGGAATGAGCCAGGAGGGAACGAACCCGGAG
>CANOHX010000215.1 GCA_947565885.1 uncultured Lachnospiraceae bacterium | reverse complement strand
AACATTGCGTGCTTACGCAGCAGCGGGCGCATCTGCATCATATATTGCTGTCTTTGGCTCAGCTCATAAATGGAATATTCTTTCATACATAATACCTCTTCTTTCCTCTGGTACAAGGTATACAGTTCCTTATATCTTAAATGTAAAAAGGCAGCTCTGAAAGCTGCCTTTTTAGGAGAAGGTATTTTTACTATGGGGTGTAGCAAAAATTATATAATGTATTGGGGGGTTTTTACAGTAATTATAGTACCATAAAGTCCTCAATAAGTGTGCACAAACTTCACAAAAAATGCAATATGTTTTTGTAAGGTTTGTACAGGCACTTTTTCCTGGCCCTGCCAAATCCCATAGCAATTTTCACAAATCATCCTTCAAACAGCGCTTCAAACTCATCTCTGCTGATTTTCTCTTTCTCTAACAGGAGGTCTGCACATTTATGGAGAATCGTCTCATGTTCTGACAAAATCTTTCTTGATTTCTGGTAACACTCGTCGATAATGCGTTTGATTTCCTGGTCGATAGTGCCAGCTACGTTCTCACCGTAAGCCCTTGTATGCGCCAAATCCCTCCCGATAAATACTTCATCGTCATTATTGTCGTAATTAATAAGCCCTATATTCTCAGACATTCCATACTTCGTCACCATTGCTTTCGCCACGCCGGTCGCCTGTTTGATATCCTGGGACGCACCCGTGGTAATATCGTCAAATATCATTTCCTCTGCCACCCTGCCGCCGAGGTCCACAATAATCTCCTGCAGCATCCTGCCTTTGGTATTAAACATCTCGTCACGCTCCGGCAGCGGCATGGTGTATCCCGCCGCGCCCACTCCGGTAGGGATAATCGACACAGAGTACACGGGACCCACATCCGGCAGCACATGGAAAAGGATGGCATGCCCCGCCTCATGGTAGGCGGTAATCCGCTTTTCTTTCTCCGTGATAATCCGGCTCTTCTTCTCTGAGCCTATTCCCACTTTCACGAAAGATTTGCGGATATCGCTCTGGATAATATAAGCGCGGTCTTCCTTTGCCGCGACAATTGCCGCCTCATTGAGCAGGTTTTCCAAATCAGCGCCGGTAAATCCTGCCGTAGTCTGGGCTATCTGCTTCAAATCCACATCATCACCCAGAGGTTTATTCTTGGCATGGACATTGAGGATTTCTTCCCTGCCGCCGATATCGGGCCGTCCCACATGCACCTTGCGGTCAAAACGTCCTGGACGCATGATGGCGGGGTCTAAAATATCCACACGGTTAGTAGCGGCCATCACGATAATGCCCTCGTTGACGCCAAAACCGTCCATCTCCACCAACAGCTGGTTCAAGGTCTGTTCCCGCTCGTCATGTCCGCCGCCCATTCCGGTTCCACGCCGTCTTGCCACCGCATCAATCTCATCTATAAATACAATGCAAGGAGCATTCTTCTTCGCCTCCTCAAAGAGGTCCCGCACACGGGAAGCTCCCACGCCGACAAACATTTCCACGAAATCCGAACCGGAAATACTGAAAAACGGAACGCCCGCTTCCCCGGCAACCGCCTTGGCAAGCAGTGTCTTGCCTGTTCCCGGAGGTCCGACCAAAAGGACGCCTTTCGGTATCCTCGCCCCCAGTTTCGTATACTTCCTGGGCGCCCGCAGGAAGTCCACCAGCTCCTCCAGTTCCTCTTTCTCCTCCTTAAGCCCTGCAACGTTACCAAAATTAATTTTCTTATTCTCATCGGTTGTCATCTTGGCACGGCTCTTGCCAAAATTCATCATCTTGCCGCCACCGCCGGAAGAAGCTGCCGCATGGTTTGTCATCATAATATAGAATACAAAGAGCACGCCAAACAGAATCAGCGTAGGGAGTATGGATATCAGCCAATTCTCCTCCGGCATATCCTGGACGGTAAAATTCTTAAAATCATATGATTTCATCATCTCCTGCAGTTCATTGACATCCGACACGTACAACGTGCGGGTAGTTTTCTTTTTTTCTCCATTCAGAGTCACAGCCGCCTCGCCGCTCGGCACTTCCCGGTTCTGGGAAATGACAGCGGATACCACATGGCCATATTCCAAATCCAGTTCAAATTGCGCATAGCTATAAACAGCGTTTTGTCCAAATCCAGACGAACTGTCGCGCAAAATCCACAGCAGCGCCAGAATGATAATCACTGCAATATACACGCCAAATGCCCGGAAACGTTTCTGACTATTCATCGCTTATTCCTAATCTCCTTTCTATTTCTAAGCATCGAGTTCCACAACCCCAATATAGGGAAGGTTACGGTAATGCTGCATATAATCAAGCCCATAGCCCACGACAAACTTATCTGGAATCTCAAATCCAGTATAGTCCACCTGCACGTCTGTTACCCGGCGTTCCGGTTTATCCAGCAATGTGCACAGACGCAGGCTTTGCGGTTTCCTGCTTTTCAGGTTATCCAACAGATAACTGAGCGTCCTGCCGGAATCCACAATATCTTCCACCACCAGCACATGTTTGCCCTCAATGGCTTCATCCAAATCTTTGACCACTTTTACCACACCGCTGGACTTCGTGCCGTCCCCATAACTGGACACAGACATAAAATCAATCGATACCGGTATGCTCAGGCGCTTTGCCAGCTCACAGGTGAAAAATACGCCGCCTTTCAAAACACTCACCAAATGAACTGGCTCTCCCTGGTAAAATTCACTGATTTCTTTTCCCATCTCACAAATTCTCTTCTCTATTTCCTCTTCTGAAATTAAGACGCGGACTCTCTCACTCACACTCTCTTCCTCCATTTACACGTATCTCCAAGATTCTTTTGGTATGTTCCGTTACTTTTACATCCTCACTGATGCGATGGCCGATAACCCAGAGGATGTGGGTATCATCAGCCAGGAGCAGAACATGGTCCCGCCACCGCGCCGGTATCTTCTCGTCAACAAAGTATTTTTTTAACGTTTTCCGGCTTCCCCGTGCATCGATTACGAGATAATCCTGTTCCTGTCGTGTTCTTAATCGCGTAGTACCTTTTATTTTATCATAATCAAACCATTTCGTATATATTTTTTTGGGAATTTCTTCATTTTGAGGAACTTTTTCCAATAACCTTGTGCAGATTTCATAGCCATAAGGAGAAACAGCCATGCTTTTGCCTATCGGCAGTTCCAAGCATACTGGCTGTGCAGAATCCTCCATATCCCCGGCAGCTGCAATGTTTTTTGCTTCTGTGCCTGCGGCAGTCCCCGGCTTTCGCGTACCGGCTTTCTTCAAGAGGATGCCCTCGTAAATCCTCTGCGCCCGCATTCCATAAGGCAGTTCTGCCGCTTTCCCGCTCTGCCGCGCAAACAGCTCCTCAAGCTGCCGTACATGTACTCTGGTGATGTCTTTGCTGCACCCCGCTGTCTCTGCCAGCACATAGCGCAGCACCTCCCTTACGATCAAAGGCGGTTCCTCCAGCAATTTCTGTAAAATAAAAACACCCTCTGCGGATAGGCGGACATATTTCCCTGCCGCCTGCTGCCGCAGTCCCTCTATAAGCTCCACCGCTTCCGCCACGACATTTGCCGCCTGATTGATATGGGAAACGGCATTTGTGTTCACCTGCGCAAGCAGCGGCAGCACCTGATGACGGATTTTGTTCCTGGTATACATAAGCTGCCCATTCGTCTCGTCCGTACAGAACTGCTGCCCTGTTTGCTGAAGATATTCTTCAATTTCCTCCCTCTCCAGGCACAGAAGCGGCCGGATAATCAGCCCGCGCACAGGCAAGATCCCGCAAAGGCCTTTCAGCCCGCTCCCCCTTGCAAGATGAAACAGCATGGTCTCCGCACAGTCGTTCTGGCTATGTGCCACGGCTATCTTATCAGCGCCGAACTCCTCCGCCGCTTTCTGAAACAGCTGGTAACGTAATTTGCGTGCAGCTTCCTCCACGGTCAGTTTCTTTTCCCTGGCATATTCCAATGCCCGGCAATGGTAAATCTGGCAGGGTATCTGGTAGTTTTTGCAAATTTCTTCTACAAACCTGGCATCGCTCAGGCTTGCCTCCCCGCGGATTCCATGCTCCACATGGACCACGCAAAGCGTAAACCCCATTTCTTCGCAAAGTTCATGTAAAAGCATCAGCAGGCAAAGGGAATCCGCTCCGCCTGACACTGCCGCCAGAATCGTGTCTTCCCTATCTACCATATGATACTCTTCCATAAAATTTCTGACTTTCTTTTGCATCTTTATCTCCTGCGTATGTTATTTCTTCCAGATTCCAGTCACCAAAACTGTCATGTCATCCGGTACCTTGCCGGCAGTGAACAAAAGAATCCGCTCAAGTATCTGTTTTGCCATCTGCCCGGGGTTGTTTGTCTCAATGGTATCTAAAATTTCCCGCATGGTATCCTCCGGCATCGGCACTTTGAGGTAATCCAAAACGCCGTCCGTCAGGAGCACGACAAAATCCCCATCCTGCAGCTGCCGGCTGGTCTTTTCAATTTCAATCTGATGGAAGATTCCTGCCGGGAGGCTTGCGGAAGAAATGCACTCTATCTCCTCCCCATGCTTGATAAAGGTTGCCGCCGCGCCAATCTTATAAAACTCGCACATGCCGGTATATAAATCCATAGATGCCATATCCACTGTAGAAAAAACCCCATCATCGCCCTGGATAACCATCGCTGAGTTCATCATACGGATTGCCGTCTCTTTCTGGAAACCAGATTCCAAAAACTTCTCTATTAACTCTATCACCATTTCACTTTCCTTACAAGCATTGATTCCTGATCCCATGCCATCAGACAGCGCCATCACGCACTCGCCTCCTTCCAGGCTGAGAAACGAAAAGCTGTCCCCTGAAACCTGAGCATGGTCTTTGGTCAGCCTGGCAACACCCTGCAGCGTATGGAATAAGGTATCTTCCTCAAAAGTAAGAAACGATTCCTCCTTGCCAATCAGCGTACGGGTGTATTTTCCCGGAACCATGTCCCGTTTCAGTCCCTGCCCCGCCGC
>CANOHX010000214.1 GCA_947565885.1 uncultured Lachnospiraceae bacterium | reverse complement strand
AAGAAAGTGACCCCGGCTGTCATTGAGTTTGTAGATATTGCCGGGCTTGTCAAAGGAGCAAGCAAAGGGGAAGGGCTGGGCAACCAGTTTCTGTCCAATATCCGCGAGGTGGATGCCATTGTGCATGTGGTGCGTTGTTTTGAGGATAGCAATATTGTGCATGTGGACGGCAGCATCAATCCGGTGCGCGATATTGAGACAATCAATCTTGAATTGATTTTTTCTGATATAGAAATCCTGGAGCGCAGGATTGCCAAGACAAGTAAGGGCGCAAGGATGGACAAGACCCTGGCAAAAGAGCTGAATCTTTTGGAACGCGTGAAAGCACACCTCGAAGACGGCAGGCTTGCCAAGAGTTTTGAGACGGAAGATGAGGATGAGCAGGAATGGTTTGCAGGTTATAACCTGCTGACCGCCAAGCCGGTCATTTATGCGGCAAATGTGTCTGAAGATGACTTGGCGGACGATGGCGCCGGCAATGCCTTTGTACAGGAAGTAAGGAAAAATGCTGCACAGGAGAACTGCAAGGTATTTGTCATCTGCGCCCAGATTGAGCAGGAGATTGCGGAACTGGATGACGAAGAAAAGTCTATGTTTTTAGAGGAACTGGGCCTGGAGGAATCCGGTCTTGAGAAATTGATTAAGGCAAGTTACAGCCTGCTGGGGCTGATTAGTTACCTGACCTCGGGGGAGGATGAGACGCGTGCGTGGACGATTAAGAAAGGCACCAAAGCGCCTCAGGCGGCAGGTAAAATCCATACAGATTTTGAGCGTGGCTTTATCCGTGCAGAGGTAGTTAATTACCAGGATTTGCTGGATTGCGGCTCTCTGGCGGCGGCAAAAGAGAAAGGTTTGGTCGGACTGGAGGGCAAAGAATACGTGGTCAAGGATGGAGACGTGATTTTGTTCCGGTTTAATGTATAAATCCCTGTGTGACTCCGAGGATGAGTTCACAGGGGAGCTGAAGCGGGCCTGCCCACTTTGTTCTAATTGGGAAAGGGATTCCATGAGAACTGATTTGAAAGGAGTTACACAGAATGAAAGCAGAAAGCAAGAGATTTTACAGATCCCTGATGGCATTGGTATTACCGATTACATTACAGAATTTTATTACAAATGCGGTGAATTCCGCGGATGTGTTTATGCTGGGGTATGTAGGGCAGACGGAATTGTCTGCCGTATCCATGGCAAATCAGTTTCAGTTTCTTTTGTCAGGAGTGTTCTTCGGGATTTCTTCGGCAGTAGTCATGCTGGCTTCCCAATATTGGGGCAAGAAAGACACCGATTCCATCCAGGCGGTCATGGGCATAGCGGTCAAGATTGCATTCACGATAACGCTGGTCCTTGCTGTAGGCTCAGTTGCAATACCGGAGACGCTGATGAGGATTTATACTGCCGATGAGACGTTAATATCCATTGGTTCCTCCTATCTGCGGATTGTAGGGGCATCTTATGTGTGCATGAGTTTCTCCCAGGTCTATCTCTGTGTGCTGCGAAGCATGGAGCGGGCGCCGTTGAGCACAGCAATCAGTGCAGTGGCGCTGTTGTCAAATGTGGTACTGAACGCCGTGTTTATCTTCGGTATTGGCGGAGCGCCCAGGCTGGGCGTTATCGGTGTGGCTGTGGGAACGACGACGGCGCGCGTATTGGAGCTGTTGCTTTGCCTGGCGGATGCGGTACGGGGGAAGATATTCCGTATCGATTTAAAGATTATGTTCGGCAAGCATAAAATGCTGTTTGCTGATTTCTGTAAATATTCCATCCCGGCATTAATCAATGACTTTGCGTGGACACTGGCATTTTCCATGTACTCGGTGATTATGGGGCATATGAATGCAGATGTGGTGGCGGCAAATTCTGTGGTATCTACAGTTCGCAATCTGTGCATGATTATGGGATTTGCGCTCGGTTCCGGCGCCTCCGTGCTCCTTGGCATTGAGATTGGCGAGGGCAGGATAGAAGATGCCAGGCGGGATGCCAGGAAATCATGTTATGTAACGCTTGTGGTGGGGATTGCCACGGGCGTCCTGATATTGCTGCTGCGCCCGGTTGTGTTTATGTGTTTCACCCTGACGGACCGTGCGGCAAATTATCTGGATATCATGCTGTGGATCAGTTCCTATTATGTGGTAGGACAGGCGATGAATACGCTTTTGATTTCCGGCGTGTTCCGTGCAGGAGGCGATTCTAGATTCGGCATGATTTGTGATATCATTGTCATGTGGTGTATCAGCGTCCCCCTGGGATTTCTCTGTGCATTTGTGTGGAATCTTCCGCCGATGGTCGTGTATTTTATCCTCTGCCTGGATGAATTCTGGAAGATTCCGGCAGTGTATGTCCACTATAAGAAATTTGGCTGGCTGAAAGATATCACCAGGGAATTTGAGTAAATAAGAAAAGCCGAAAAAAATAAAGAGAAACAAAAAATATAAAAAACTAAATACTTTTTTCTGTTTTTTCATGCACTTTCTATAGTTTATGGGGATGAAAAATAATATGTATTGTGCGATAATCATGTTACATTCATAAAATTTGGAAGGATTGTGGATATTTCATTGTAAAATACTTACAATTTCTTCCGAAGTGGAAAGGGGTTTTATAGTGAAAAGAGCATTGAGAAACAGATGGAAACGAGCCTGTTCGCTGATTCTTGCGGCTGTCATGGTATTTACCATGATACCGGCAGAAACGCGGGCGGCGACATCGTCATCGGCAAATGATGACGGAACTTTCGATAACCCGGCTATTTATGCAGATGTGCCGGATATCGACATCATACGTGTGGGCAACGCGTATTATATGGTCAGCACGACCATGCATTTATCTCCGGGATGTCCCATCATGAAATCTACGGATCTTGTGAACTGGGAAATCGTGAATTACGTGTACGATATTCTGGGAGATACGGATGCCATGAACCTGAGAAACGGCGAGAGTATGTACGGCAATGGGCAGTGGGCTACAAGCCTGAAGTACCATAACGGCATATATTATGTGGCATTTAACAGCAACACCACGAAGAAAGCTTATCTCTATACGACGGATGATATTGAGAAAGGTTCTTGGACAAAGACAACCCTGAACGGATTTTTCCATGATTTGTCATTGTTTTTTGATGACGACGGAAAAGGGTATCTCCTCTATGGCGGAGGACAGATTAAATGCGCGCAATTGTCTGATGATTATAAGACGGTAAAGACCGATACGGAAATAACGCTTTTTGATATCAAGACGGAAGAATGGGGAGAGGACAAGATTGGAACCAACCTTGCGGGCGAAGGGACACATATCATCAAAAAGGGCGAGTATTACTATGTGTTCAATATCTGCTGGCCGGAAGGCGGCGTGCGTACGGAAGTATGCCACAGAAGCAAGACATTTCCCAGTACACAGTGGGAGAATAAGATTATCTTAAAGGCAAATTTCCAGAACAACGGCGTGGGCGGCGGCGTAGCGCAGGGAGCGGTCATTGACACTCCAGACGACAAGTGGTACGGTTTCATGTTCCAGGACCATGGGGCAATCGGACGTACGCCGATTCTCACGGACTGTGTCTGGAAAGACGGCTGGCCAATGCTCGGCAAGGACGGCGATGGCAAGACTGTGGAAGCTAAGATGACGCTTCCGGCAACTGGCAGCAGCGTGAAGTCATTGGTCAAATCCGATGAGTTCTATAATGATGCGGAGCACAGGGTATTTGAGGCGCAGACGGCAACGGAGACGGCTAAGGTCCTTAATGCAGCAGGAGCAGAAAGCGGGGCAAAGGTTACTACGCCGGATGACGGAACCATCCAGTTGATTACCAATGGAAACCTGGAAACTGGAACTACAGATGGCTGGACGACCACACCGGGAGAAAACACGCCCTGCAATATTGAAGCAGTAGATACGGAGAAGGCGAACGGCAATTACAGCTTGTTTGTATCAGGAAGAGCGTCAACAGGAAGCGGCGCCAGCCAGAATCTGAGCGGTAAGATGGAAGTGGGCAAGACTTATACAATTTCCGGAAAACTCAAATATACAAATGGACCGGTCGCCAAAGATTTTCTTGTTACGCTTCAGCATGGTGAGAACTTTAATTACCGCCAGAATCTTGTGACTATCCATGGCAAAAAGGGAGAATGGGTAGACTTTCAGGGTACTTACACTGCCAAAGATAAGAGCGATGAATTTCCGTTCAAGCCTAATGACGTACATATTTTTGTGGAGACGGGATGGACTGCAGAGCAGGATGCCACGAAAGATTTGATGGATTATTACCTTGATGATTTCTCAGTGACGGTTCCCAATGAAAATATGGCGGGAGACAGTTCTTTTATGACTGGCTTGGGACCATGGGTTCCGTTTGAGAACCATGCAAAGGTTGAGCTTGTGCAGCCAGGATACGGAGGAGCAGATGACAAGTGCCTGAAAGTCAGCGAACGTACAGCAGGCTGGCATGGACCGGCGATTGTCTTTGGCGATAAGATGAAGCCCGGCAGCACTTATATCCTCAAGGCTCGTGTCAAATACGATGCGGAATCGATAGCGGAGCACACGATTAATTTTACCATGAAAGGGACAGTAGGCGACTCAGCAGATCCTACTTACCCATCTATGGCGTCTGTGACAGCAAAGACTGGGGAATGGACGGAAGTCACCGGAAAGTGGACGATGCCGGAAGATGCAACGAACGCTTATCCCTGGACCTTGTATGTGAATGCCGATGAAAAAAATGCTCCTTTTATTGATTTCTATCTGGACGATGTGTCTATTGAGGAGGAGATAAAGAGCAATAACGAAACGACAGAACCCGGCGAGCATGATTACAATGGCTCCAACCTGGACCTTGTATGGCAGTGGAACCATAACCCAAATAACAACAACTGGTCTTTGACTGAGCGTGAAGGCTGGCTGAGGCTGAAAACCGGAAGCAGGGCTACCAGTCTGCTCAACGCAAGGAATACATTGACCCAGAGGACGTTCGGTCCGGCATGTT
>CANOHX010000213.1 GCA_947565885.1 uncultured Lachnospiraceae bacterium | reverse complement strand
CTGCAGAAATGTTTTGCGGGCAGCGATAATGAAAATAATCCTGCCAGAAAACAAATTTATCTGGATTTAGCGGTGCCACGGGATATGGAAACTTCCATTGCCGAAATGGAAAATGTGGAGTATTATGATATGGACAGTCTGCCCATCCAGGCACAATCGCAGGAAATGCGTAATCAATATCGGAAAGCAGAGGGAATCCTCGCAGAGGAAATGCATAAGTTTATGCTTTGGCAAGAATGCAGGGATTTGGTTCCCAGGATTCAGCAGATAGGTATGGCGGCGGCAGAAGAACTTGTCTGGAGGATGGAAAAGCCATTTGGAGAATTATGCCTGTTTGGGACGGAGAAAGGAAAGCTGCAGCAGCAGCTTAAAGATACGGCGGCAAAAGTGGTGGATAAACTCTTGTTTGAAATGCGGGATCAGGCAGAGCCGGAGACATTGCAAAAGACAGTGGAAATCATGGAGCAGGTGTATGGGAAGCGCACAGGAATTCAGAAGTGTAAAAAACAGGAACATAGGATGAGAAACATTGATAGAAAGGGTAGAATGGCGATGGAGTTATGGGATATTTATGACAGAAATAAACAGCGAACCGGGCGCACAATGAAGCGCAATGACTGGACGATGAAAGAAGGTGATTACCACCTTACGGTGTTGGGCGTGCTTATGCGTCCGGATGGTAAATTCCTCATTACCAAAAGGGTAGAGACAAAAGCCTGGGCGCCAGGCTGGTGGGAAGTTTCCGGGGGCGCTGCTATGGCCGGGGAGGATTCTAGGGAAGCGGTCAACCGGGAAGTGTTTGAGGAAACCGGAATTGACGTGTCGGGCTGTGAGGATGGCTATCTCTTTACCTACCGGCGCGATAATCCTGATGAGGGAGATAATTACTTTGTGGATGTCTACCGTTTTGTCGTTGACTTTAAGGAGGAAGATGTACATTTGCAGGAGGAGGAAACGGCAGGATTTATGATAGCAGACAGAGGTAAGATTGAGGAACTTGCCGAACAGGGGATTTTCCTTCATTATGACAGCATGAAACAGGCTTTTCAGTAGGGACGCTGCCGGGTGATGGGAGATAAAATGAGTGCATATTCTCCGATATATTTGAATATGCAAGAGAAGAATATCTTTTAGGCTTCAGGAAAACGAAAGGAACTTGGGGCAGAGACCACAAAAAAGCTGCCGGAGTGGCAGCAAGAATCAGGGAGTGGCTATCGTGCGGAAAATAAGGATTGGGACTAGGGAAAGCCGCCTGGCAGTGCTGCAGGCGGAAATTGTGGCAGATTATATCCGCCGCTGCTGTGAGGGGAAGGAACCTCAGCTTGTGACCATGAAGACAGCAGGGGACAGGATTTTAGACAGGACATTGGATAGAGTCGGCGGCAAAGGGCTGTTCGTCAGAGAATTGGAACTTTCTCTGCGCGAGGGGCACAGCGACTTGTCTGTCCACAGTTTAAAGGATGTGCCGATGGAAGTGCCGGAAGATTTGCCACTTGTTGCCGTTTCTGCCAGAGAAGATGTTAGGGATGTATTGGTGTTACCGAAAGGGACTACGGAAATAAACAATAAACTTCCGTTAGGAACATCAAGCCCAAGACGCATGATTCAGCTGCGGAGGCTATTTCCAGGGATGGAGATAAAAAGTGTCCGGGGAAACGTGCTGACCCGCCTTGAGAAGTTGGATGATGGTGAGTATGGCGGGCTGGTCCTTGCGGCGGCAGGATTAAAACGCTTAGGCCTTGCGGATAGGATCAGCCGTTATTTTACGGTGGAAGAAATGCTTCCGGCAGCGGGACAGGGCGTGCTTGCCGTTCAGGGGAGAGTGGGAGAAGATTATGGATATCTGGATGGATTTTTTGATTCAGATACGGCTTCTTGTGTTCTGGCAGAGCGCAGTTTTGTCCGCGCCCTGAACGGCGACTGCAGTTCGCCGATTGCCGCTTATGCAGAGATATTACCAAAAGATGAAGGTCAGATGGAAGAAAATCCAGAATACAGTATGCTGAAACTCACAGGCTTGTATGCCGAAGAGGGCAGTAGGGAATATAGGATTGCCTCTGTGTGGGGCGTAAAGGAAGAGGCAGAAAGGCTCGGCAGGGAGCTTGCCAAGGAGATGAAATAAGAAACAATATGAGTGAATCACGGAACAAACCCAAGAAACAAATCTGTACCGCACTGCTCGCCCATGTCGATGCAGGAAAAACCACGCTCTCAGAAGCATTGCTGTACGAGAGTGGAAACCTCCGCAAGTTGGGTAGGGTAGACAATGGCGATGCTTTTTTAGATACGGAAACGTTGGAACGCGCGAGGGGCATTACTATTTTCTCCAAACAGGCAGTGCTGGAGCTGGCGGATACGGTGATTACGCTGTTAGATACCCCGGGGCATGTAGATTTCTCGGCAGAGATGGAGCGCACGCTGCAGGTGTTGGATTGCGCGGTACTTCTAATCAGCGCTTCTGACGGCGTACAGGGGCATACGCGCACGCTGTGGCAGCTTCTGAAGAAATATCAGATTCCAGTTTTTCTTTTTGCAAATAAGATGGACCAGCCAGGTACGGACAAGCAAACATTGCTGGCAGAACTCAAGGAAAAGCTGGACGAAAACTGTGTGGATTTTTCAGATATAAGAGCAACGGAATCACAGGAATCTATCGCCATGTGCCGGGAGGATGTGCTGGAGTATTATCTGGAGCATGGCGAAGTTTCTGTGGAGCAGATAAGCGAACTGATTGGGCAGCGGAAAGTCTTTCCCTGCTACTTTGGTTCTGCCTTAAAGCTTGAAGGGGTGCGGGAATTTCTTGATGGATTTGCGCAGTTCACGCAGCAGCCCATGTATGCAGAAGAATTTGCTGCTAAGGTATTTAAGATTACGCGTGATAGTCAGGGAAACCGTCTGACACATCTGAAAGTGACAGGCGGGACGCTGAGAGTCAGGGATGTAATCACGGACAGCCAGGACAAGGTGAACCAGATACGCATTTATTCCGGCGAGAAATTTATGGCAGTGCAGGAGGCAAAGGCCGGCATTGTCTGTGCGGTCACCGGACTGCAGGAGACGCGCCCGGGGCAAGGGCTGGGACTTGCTGCGGATTCGGCTGCGCCTTTGCTCGTACCGGTGCTGACTTACCAGGTAATCCTGCCGGAAGGCTGCGACAGCGGAAAGATGTTCGCCAGCCTTTCGCAATTAGAGGAAGAAGAGCCGGAACTTCACGTTGCCTGGGATGAGAAATTGCAGGAAATCCAGATACAGGTCATGGGTGAGGTTCAGCTGGAAATCCTTACGAGTCTTATCCAGGAACGGTATGGCGTGGAAGTGTCATTTGGAGCTGGAAATATCCTGTATAAGGAAACCATTGTCCAGCCGGCAGAGGGTGTGGGGCATTATGAACCGCTGCGGCATTACGCTGAAGTACATTTGCTGCTGGAGCCGGGAGAGCCGGGCAGCGGGCTGGTGTTTGATACTTGCTGCAGTGAGGATGTGCTTGACAGAAACTGGCAGCGCCTGATTCTGACCCACCTCATGGAAAAAGAGCATAAGGGAGTGCTTATGGGAGCTGCTATCACCGATATGAAGATTTCCTTGGCGGCAGGACGCGCACATCTGAAGCACACCGAGGGCGGGGATTTCCGGCAGGCGACTTACCGTGCGCTGCGCCAGGGATTGATGGAGGCACAGTCTGTATTGCTGGAGCCAGTCTATGAGTTCCTCTTGGAGATTCCGGAGCGGATGGTTGGGCGCGCTATGACGGATATTGAGCGGATGCATGGAAGTTTTGAGCCACCCTGGACTGAGGGAGGCATGGCAGTGATTGCCGGAACCGCGCCGGTAGCAAAAATGCAGGATTATCCCAGGGAGGTCATTCAGTACACCAAGGGAGAGGGAAGGCTGTCCTGTACATTGAAGGGCTATGAGCCTTGCCATAACGCCGAAGAAATCATTGTACAGATGGGATATGAGGCAGAGCGGGATTTGGAAAATTCCCCAGATTCTGTCTTCTGTGCGCATGGAGCGGGGTTTGTTGTCAAATGGAATGAGGTCAGGCAGCATATGCATGTAGAGACGCCATTATTTGTGCAGCGGATTTTGCAGGAAACAGATGTTGCGGATGACGCTGGTAGCTTTGCTGGGATACCAAATGCACGGCGGGGACAGCCAGAGACGGTGCGGCAGGAGGAAGCTTGGATAGGCGAAGATGAGGTGGAAGCAATTCTTTCCAGGACGCTCTGTGCCAATAAACATGGCAAAGAGGAGACGAGAAAAGGCTATCATAGAAAACATACAGTAGCGAAGGAGCATGTGCCGCCATCGACGCGGGCGTTCCATATGCCGGAGAAAAAGGAAGAATATTTTCTGGTTGACGGATACAATATGATTTTTGCATGGCAGGAGCTGAAAGAATTAGCGGAGCAGAATATCGATAGCGCTAGGGACAGGCTCTTAGATATCATGTGCAATTACCAGGGCGTCCGCGGCTGTCAGCTGATAGTGGTTTTTGATGCCTACCGGGTGCAGAATCACCGCACGGAAATCCTTGATTACCACAATATCCACGTTGTGTTTACAAAAGAGGCGGAGACGGCTGACCAGTATATTGAGAAATTTGCCCATGAGCATGGCAGGAAATACCAGGTCACGGTGGCAACCTCGGATGGACTGGAACAGATTATCATCCGGGGGCAGGGCTGTGCCCTGATATCGGCCAGGGAACTGCAGGGGGAAATCAGCAGGCAGCAAAGCGAACTGCAGGAAGAACTGGCAAGACAGCAGCGTGGAGGCAAGCATTTCTTGGGAGAAGCGATGCCTGAGGGAGTGAAAGGGCAATGATAAAAAGCAAGGGATTATGCAAGCGGAAGTGAAAGGGCAGTGATAAAAAGCAAGGGATTATGCAAGCAGAAACGAGGGGACAATGAAAAGAGAACAAAGAATTATGCAAGCAGAAACGAGGGGACAATGAAAAGAGAACAAAGAATTATGCAAGC
>CANOHX010000212.1 GCA_947565885.1 uncultured Lachnospiraceae bacterium | reverse complement strand
GGATACCAGTCCCGCCTACTACAAGGGCGGCAACGATAATTGCTGTTGCATTCATAATTTCTTCCCTCCTATATCATGCCTGAGAATCCCATAAAGGCGATTGACATTAAACTGGCTGTAATCAGCACGATTGCCGTACCCTGAAAACGCTTCGGTATATCGTTATATTCAATTTTCTCACGTAGGCCCGCCATTATCACGATGGCAATGAAGAAGCCTACGGAAGTAGCCAGACCATTTACCACGCCCTGCAGTAAATTATAGCCTTTGGTTACATTGGTCAGCGCAACGCCCAATACTGCGCAGTTTGTGGTAATCAGCGGAAGGTATACGCCCAAAGATTCATACAATGGGGGCATATTCTTCTTCAGGAACATTTCCACAAACTGTACCAGGGATGCAATCACAAGGATAAACACGATGGTCTGCAGATATTCCACATGAAACGGTGTGAGGATAAATTGGTAAATCAAACCGGTAACAAAAGATGCCAGCGTAATAACGAAGATAACAGCGCCGCCCATGCCGGCCGCTGTATTTGTCTTCTTGGAAACCCCTAAGAATGGACAGATTCCAAGGAACTGGCTTAATACTACATTATTCACAATGGCAGAGCCGATTGCAATCATCAATAATTCTTTCATCTATTCTGCCTCCTATTCTTGCGAGCTTTTCGCGGATGATGATAACTTCCCGGTGCACATTGCAGACTGCGTACAGCTTGCACAATCTCCGGTAAGGCATCCGGAAGGCGCTGCCAAAGGCTTGCCTTTCTTTTCCATTTTGTCTCGCACTATGTTCATGCCCGCTACTAAAAATGCAAGGACTAAAAATGCTCCAGGCGCCATGATAAATACAGTAATTCCGAGGTTTGCCCCTAAAATCTGTCGAATCAGGCCGATAAGCGTAAGACCGACCGTAAATCCAAGTCCCATGCCGATACCATCAAAAATAGACGGCATAATAGGGTTTTTAGAAGCATAGCTCTCTGCCCTTCCCAGAATGATGCAGTTAACAACAATCAAGGGAATGTACACGCCCAATGATGCTGAGAGGGACGGCGTATATGCCTGCATGACGAACTGCACAATCGTAACGAGAGATGCCACCACGACTATGTAAGCCGGCATACGCACGCCGTTCGGTATCACCTTACGGAACATGGAAATCAGCAGGTTGGACATTACAAGCACCACGGTCGTGGAAAGCCCCATGCCAATGCCGTTGATTGCGGAAGAAGTTACCGCCAAGGTAGGACACATACCCAGCATTAACACAAATGTTGGATTTTCTTTAATAATACCGTTATATAAACGTTCTACATATTTATTCATACTTAGTTACCTCCCTGCAAAGCCTCTCTGAAATATACCAGACATGCATTGACGCCATTCGTGACTGCCCTGGAAGAGATAGTTGCTCCCGTGACTGCCTGAATCTCATTTTCTGCTGCCGGAGCTGATTTCACCACCGTATAAGTTTCCTCTGATTTCCCTTCAAACTGGGAATAAAACGGTTCTTCCTGCACCAGCACGCCAAGCCCTGGCGTTTCGCTGATAGATGTGATGGAATACCCATTCAAGACACCCTCATTCGTAACTCCTACTGAAAATGAAATATCTGCCTGGCTTCCCTCGTGGGAAGTAACATTGATAACATAGCCCAGCACATTGCCGGAGGCATCGACCGCCTTATTTACCGCCGTAATCTCATCATTGGGGAACTCACTTGCGGCAATGATTTCTGCTGCCGTAGCTGCGTCAAACTCTGTATCCTCCTCAAAGGAAGAGGCATCTGCAAACACAACCTTATATGCTTCATCCAACGCCGCCTTTTCCGCTGCGGCAATGGGCTCTTTGGTAATTTCATAGACTGCTCCCAATAAAAATCCCAGTACCAGAGTAAAGGCGGTTAAAATCAACGCGTCATGTACAATCTTCTTATTCATGCCTGACCTCCTTTTTCTGTCCAAATGCCCTTGGAATTGTAAACTTCTCGATAATCGGCACCAACAGGTTGCCTAAAATAATGGCAAAGGAAACGCCTTCTGCGTTAGCTCCAAAGAGACGGAATAATCCAGTAAGGATTCCCAAAAGAATGCCAAATACAATCTTGCCCATCGGGGTAATCGGCGAGGTCACGTAATCAGTCGCCATAAAAAATGCACCCAGCATCAAACCGCCGCCGCAAAGCTGTGCCGTCAGATAATTTCCGTCAAATCCATGCCCACCAAACAGCAGGATGAACACGGCAAAAGATATGATATAGCTTGCCGGAATCCTCAAGTCGATTACGCCAAGCAGAATCAGGATGATTGCTCCTATCAAAATGGCAATCACACTGGTCTCGCCAATGGTTCCAGCTGTCGTTCCCAAAAACATTTTCATGGTATCTACAGTTTCACCGTTCTTAAGAAGCGCTAAGGGCGTTGCCCCTGTCACGCCGTCATAAGTAAAACTGGTCATTGTCCCGGCAAACGACACCAGAAGGAAGCATCTTGCTCCCAGAGCCGGATTCATGAAGTTCTGCCCAAGACCGCCAAACAGCATTTTAACGATGACAATCGCAAACACGCTGCCTAACACCGCCTGCCAGATTGGCAACGTATGCGGCAGATTCAATGCCAGTAAAAGGCCGGTCACCACTGCACTGAAATCATTGATAGTACTCTTTTTATGTATCAGCTTCTCAAAAACCCATTCCGAAGCCACACAGACCGCCACACAGACTAAAACCAGCACCAACGCGCGTACTCCGAAATTGATAATGCCAAAAACAGTTGCCGGCAGTAACGCGATGATTACATAAAGCATGATTCTGGCGGATGTATCTTTGTCACGGACGTGCGATGATGATGATACATTATATAAATCACTCACAATAAGACACCTCTTTCTCTCTTTATTCCCGCGGACAACAGCGCAAACCTCTCCTGCCCACTATGGGGTATTTAAATTGCTTTTCGTTTATTTTTTCTTCCTTCTCTCTGCAAGGATCTGCTTTTTCATCGTTCTGATTGACTGTGCCAGAGGTATTTTGGCCGGACAGATATAGCTGCAGCTTCCGCACTCGATACACTCCATGCCATTCCATTTCTCGAATCCTTCCATGTCCCCATGGTTTGCCATCTTTGCCAATCTTGTGGGGATAATCTGTTCCGGGCAGGCTGAAACGCAGCGTCCACAGTTGATACATGCCGTAGTCTCGCTTGCCGCAACGTCGTCTTTGGCAAGGCACAGCAGGGAGGAGGATGTCTTCGTGGTCGGAATGTCCAGGCCAAACATCGAAAATCCCATCATCGGACCACCGGATATAACTTTTTCCGGCTGAACCTTAAAACCGCCAGCTTCTTCCAAAACCTCTGCATAACTCATACCAAGACAGATATTGAAGTTCCCTGGCTCTGCAACGGCATCGCCCGTAACGGTAAAAATACGGTTCATAACCGGCTTGCCCAGTTTTACGGCATTATAGACGGAAATCAAGGTCTCTACGTTATCCACAATGCAGCCCGCATCTGCCGGAAGCATCGTAGAATTGATTTCCCGTTTGGTGGTTGCATATATCAGCTGGCGCTCACCGCCCTGCGGATATTTCGTCTTCAGAGGACAGACCTCCATACGAGGTTCATCTTTGGTGAGTTCCTGCATTTTCTGAATGCAGTCCGGCTTATTGTCCTCAATGCCGAACAAACCCTTGGCATTGTCAAACAACTGCAGGACAATCCGCATACCCTCGATTAACTCTTTCGGATTCTCCAGCATACGCCGGTAGTCTGCCGTAAGATACGGCTCGCATTCTGCACAGTTAGCAATTATGTAATCTATCTTCCCCGGTTCTTTCGGCGATAACTTTACATGCGTTGGGAAACCTGCGCCTCCCATACCTACAACGCCCGCTTCTTTCACCTTGCTGATAATCTCTTCCTTGGAAAGAGACCCCACATCGCTGACTGGTGAATATTCCACTTCCTCCATCTTACCGTCATTCTCAATGATAATGGAATTCACCATATCCCCAACTGCGCCTCTGCGCGGCTGTATTGCTTTCACGGTACCGGATACGGAAGAATAAATCGGTGCAGAAACGAAACCACCCGCCTCTGCAATTTTCTGTCCTCTCAGCACGGCATCGCCTACAGCCACTATTGGACTTGCTGGCGCCCCGATATGCTGGGAGACGGGAAATACCAATTCACTCTTGGGTAAAATCTCACGTATTGGTTTGTCTTTGGAGAATTCTTTTCCGTCGTGCGGGTGAACGCCGCCCTTAAATGTCATGAAACCCATTTTTCGTGCCCCACTTTCTTTTAATTTTATATAGTAAAGTATACCATATTTTCTCTCTATTTCTACATATTTTTTCGTTTTTTTGACAAAATTTTCGTCACTGTCAATAAATTTTGCCACTCTGTCCTGCCTTGGATATCATTGTTTCTGGGCTTCATACGCCTCCCGGCAAGCTTTCGCAAGCTGGTCGCCGCAGGAAGTCTGCTTAACCCCGCATTGAAGCCCGGACAGTTTTTCCTCAATCTGTTCCACGGTCCAACCATCCACGAGACGCGGTATCGCTTTCAGGTTGCCGTTGCATCCTCCGGTAAAAGAAACGTTCGTCACAATATTTCCTTCAATATTTAATTTAATCTGACTGGAACAAGTTCCCTTTGTCTTATAAGTATATTCCATAGTCTGCCTACCTTTCCTAAAATATAAATTAATTAAACGACAACACAAGGATACCATATTTTTATAGTGTGGTAAAGTTACAATTCCTGACACAAACTGACAAAACCGCTATCAACTGTTTCTTCCACGATTACGCGAAATGCAATGCTCCTAACTGCCATTATCCGCTTTACTGCTTTACTATCCGCGTAATAGCAAAATTACCCCTATTTTGAGTTTCCCCATTTTTTATAATAACCGATATTTCAGCACCAAAAAGTCTTGCTTCCTTTGGCAGCATAGACATCTTGCACAAAAAGCGTCTGGAAAGCCAGCTTTCCAT
>CANOHX010000211.1 GCA_947565885.1 uncultured Lachnospiraceae bacterium | reverse complement strand
TAAGGGTGTGAAGGTGGTACAGCAGACAGAATTTCCATCGGAGACGACAAAACTGACCGTATCCGCTATGGAGGGCAAGACCGCACAGAGTTTCGACATGAAGCTGCGTGTTCCCTATTGGGCAACAAATGGGTTTAACGTTAAGAAAAATGGCGTTAAGGTGAATGTCAATGCGCAAATCAGCACTTATGTGACTTTAGAGGATGTTCAGGCGGGCGATGTAATTGACATAGAGATGCCTTGGACGCTGCATCTCGACAAGACGCCAGATAAGATTGGCACCTCAACCGTGGCAAGCGTGATGTACGGACCTTTCGTTATGGCTGCAAAGGATAACAGCAAGGATTGGATTACGTTGAAATTATCTGCAAACCTGCCAGATTCCATCAAGACTGGCACAAATACGGCAAATGGCTTCCCTACGCTTACATCGAACGGATATACGTTTGCGCCGATGTTCGCGCCAGAGTATGCAACTTCTTCATACCATGCATACTTTAAGGTATTCACAATATCGGATGATGGCAATTATTATGACGTCACAGTTGACAATTATACGCCGGACAAAGGAGATTTCTCCGTAGATGAGGTAGTAAAAGAGGGAAGCAGCCTCGTAATTACGGCACAGCCTAAGGAGGGTTACGCCGTACAGATGTTAGTTGTCAATGGGCAGAAAGTACAGATTGGCGCTGACAATACTTATACAGTTGAGAATGTAACCGGCGATGTTGCTATCGTGGGAAGTTTCGGTTCGGCAAATCCGCCAGCAGTGTATGCACAGAATATGGAGTTTGCGGCATCTGCAACTTCTGACTTCACGGCAGGTTGGGAGACTGTAGTTGGCATCAAGAATGATTGGGAACCCACAAAATCGAATGACGGTACAGGCAAGGGCTGGGGAAATTATTCCCAGGAGCCTGGCAGTGAGCATTATGTGCAGTATATGTGGGATTCAGAGGTCAGCATGAACCGTTTTGATATCTATTGGTATGACGATGCAGGCGGAACCAGGATTCCAGCGAGCCTTAAGATTATGTATATTGCAGCGGACGGAACCTGGCAGGAAGCAAATATGACCTCCAATTTTGCGGATATTGTTGCCATAGACCAATATAACACGGTTTATTTTGACGAAATTACTACGATTGCTGTCAGACTGGTAATGACTGTCCACCCAGAAGCGGCTGCAAATGGCATTTACCGCTGGAAGGTAATCAACGACCTGCCTGCAACGGCAGAAGATAAAACAGAACTGAAAACCGCGCTTGATGAAATTAAGTCTGTGGCAGCAGCCGAGAATGAGAGCAGATTTACGCCGGAAAGCTGGAAAAGCTTACAGGCAGCGCTTTCAAAAGTACAGGAAGCATATGATAATGGCTCTGCAACAAAGGCTGATTTAGGCGCGGCAATGATGGCAGCTGATAAGGCAGTCGCTGGCCTACAGTTGGTGAATCCTCCAACAGAGGAAGAGATAGCTTCATTGAAAACTGCCATGGATGCGGCAGCTGCCTTGGATAAGAGCAAATATACGGAAGATAGTTGGAAAAATTTACAAACGGCTCTTGACAAAGCAAAAAAAGTATATGATAATAAGTTTGCAACAAAAGATGAAGTTGCAGCAGCAGTAACAGCAGTGAATGAAGCTGTCAAGAACTTGAAAGAACAGAACGGCGGTGGGACTGGAACACAGCCAGGACCTGGAACTAGCGAAGTGAAGCCGGCAACGCCTACTTCTGTCAAGGCAGAGTGGACTGGCACGAAGAATATCAAGATTACATGGAAAGCGGCAGCTAATGCCGAGAAGTACGACATATACCGTTCCTATAAGAAAGCTGCCGACTTCAAGAAGATTGCAACTGTGGCAAATACATTTTATGTTGACAAGACATCAACGGCAGGGAAGACAGCTTATTACAAGATTGCTGCTACGAAAGGAAGCGCTAGCAGCGCCTATAGCCAGACGGTCAGCGCCTATAAGCTGAAAGCGCCGGCAAAGGTTAAGGCGAAAGCGAAACAGCGCAATGTCACCATATCATATGGCAAGGTAGCCAAAGCCAAAGGATATGAGATTTTCCGCTCTACGAAGAAGAAAGGCAAGTTCAAGAAAGTTGCCACTATCAAGAAAGCGAAGACTACGAAGAAGACTTTCAAGAACATGAAGAAAGGAACCTACTACTTCAAAGTAAGAGCATATAAGACTTCTGGAAAGAAGAAGATTTACACCGACTATAGCAAGACGGTGTCCATAAAAGTCAAATAGGTTTTATTTGTATATCCCTTCTTTATAAACATGCAAAGGCCCCCGCCCGATCCCGGCGGGGGTTTTTGCGTGCAGATTTAAGAAAAAACGCTAATCTTTTGACAATTGCAACAACAAGGGCTATACTTAAGGAGGTATAAATAACTTAAATTAAGGAGGTACGAATGATAGAACAATATGAATGCAGAAGCACGGCAGAGGATGATTTTGGCAATAAAAGGGAAGCCCTTTCCTTATCTGCCGAGAACAATGAGGAAGAGGCATATGAGACATTTGACAATCGGTTTTTTGGATATAATAGGCTGTTTACAGCTATCCGAATTATGTCAGGCTCAGTGATAGACGCAATCCAGTTTGTGTATAATGAAGATGAGTGCACATCATGGTACGGAGGACCTGGCGGGTATCTCAGCGAATTTGTTTTTCAGAAAGGGGAGTATGTTACGCGCGTCGACTGGGTGACGGGCATGTGGGAGGATTATCCGCTGGAGGTAGTGGCTGAGGTTACATTCCAGACAAATCTGAACAGGAAATTTTCAGCAGGAAACAAAGATAATTGCAGAAACATAAAAAAACTTTATTATCAAGCGGATGAAGGGACTTACTTCCATTCGTTTGCTGGCAAATATGACAGATATCTGTTGGGATTCAGCAAGGCGTATTACCGTCCTCAGAGGCTGCTTCGCTTTGATGATTCTTTATATGTCCAGAACATGCTGCGGGTAACGGAAATCAGGCTGAATGCAGGATGGGTGGTCGATGGCATACAGCTTGTCTATGATGGGGACAAAGAAACGCATTATCATGGGGGAATGGGAGGAACGAGGTATACGCTCCAACTGCAGAAAGATGAATATATTACTTCCATCAGCGGCAAAACCGGCTATTACCAATACCAGGGACCGAATACATTGTGTACAATAAAAATTCGCACTAATAAGGGGCGTTCCCTGTCAGGCGGAACAACGGACGGCTGCAGGGATATGAAAGATTTTACTTGTACGGCAAGGAATGGGGAACAGATTTTTGCTTTGAGCGGTGATTATTTTGGCTATATGTGCAGCATAGACGTGGGCATGTATGCGCTGCAGGGCGAGACGCCTGAGAATGATAATGATGAACTAGAAGTAAGTTCTATGAAATCAGCCAGAATTTTGTTGGAAGATAACGCCGGTCAGTCAGATGCATCGTCCATACAAGGTCTGCAGGGAGGTTCCCTGACAGATGCCGTAAAGGGAGGGTGTTTTGATGAATTAACAATGGGAAGCATGTATAAAAAAACATTGGCTGCCACTGAACCCGGAAGCCAATGTAACAAGCATCTGGACCAGAGGAAAAGTGATATTGTAACAAGCAATGTTACCAAGATGTTTGTCAATACGCCGCAGTATGTTTTCAGAGGTGCAACAATATTCAGAGAGCAGGAATATATCACGGAAAACCGTAAAATAATCTCCAAGGCCCAGAAGAGGAAAGTTACATATAAACCGACAATTGACATGGATAAACAGAATACGGAACAGTATGAATACTCCACTATTTTACGGACACTTTCTACCAAGTCTTCCGATACTCCTCCCAGCCAGTTCGTATCCCATGCGTTAGATTACAAGACAGCGGAGGCATTTGCCAAATCAGGAACAGATGTGTTTGCATATAAAATAATCCCCAATTCACCGCTCCTGGGGCTGAAAGATGGAAGTACGGTGGGAGAAGGTGAAGACCAGTTCCAGATTCTCGGAGGGACGGAAATTATAAAGTTGTTCCGTTTTAAAGACAAGCGTTGGGAGCAGTATAATTTTGAGACAAAGAAATGGCCGCAGACCAGCAAACGTCCTATCAATAAGGAGTATGAGAAGCTTAGGAGGCATGATATGGGGGAATTATAGATTCAGATTTTTGAGATGGCTGTTTCTGTCAAATTAATAAGTATTTTTAGTCCATACAGGACGATAAACGAAAAGCCCTCGACTGCATATTGGGGGCTTTTTTATGCACAGGGGCGCACAGATGAAATTGTTGCTTATGCAACGTGCGCCCCGCGCGGCGAGTAGGGGGAAATCTTCCCTACTCGATTTTTAAAAGAGGAGGACTTTCATGCTGGTGTCAATTTATGAAGTAGTCTGGATATTTTTAGTATATGCATTTCTGGGATGGTGTCTGGAAGTGGCATTTGCAGCATTTCATTCTGGGGAATTCGTAAACAGAGGATTTCTCAATGGACCGGTCTGTCCGATTTATGGCTGCGGTGTGCTGTTGGTTGTCGTAGCGTTAACCCCTCTGCAGCAAAATTTCTTCCTGCTGTTTCTGGGTTCTTTTATCCTTACGTCGGTGATTGAATTTCTGACGGGATTTTTGCTGGAAAAACTGTTTCATAACAAATGGTGGGATTATTCAGAGAGGAAATTCAATATTTGTGGATATATATGTCCTTTATTTTCTGTATTGTGGGGATTAGGCTGTACGCTGGTCTTAAAAGTGCTGCATCCCATCGTTTATAAGGGTATTCGGCTGCTGCCAAAGCTGCCAGGGAGCGTGATACTTATCTTATTATGCATAATTTTCACTGTCGATTTAGCTATCACCGTGGCAAGCATCCTTAAGTTCAACGAAAGGCTTAGGCTCTTAGATGAAATCGCTGGCAAGATTAAGGTGGTTTCTGATGAAATTGGCGAAAATATCTATGGAGGGGTCAGCGTTGCCGTAGAAAAAGGAGGGGTGATTAAAGAGAATGTAGATATTAAGGCGGCAGAACTGAAAGAAAGCGTGGATACCAGGGCAGCGG
>CANOHX010000210.1 GCA_947565885.1 uncultured Lachnospiraceae bacterium | reverse complement strand
AAAGTATTATATGGCAGATATTGGGCTTCGCAGGGTTTTGCTGGGACATTCTGGTCAGGCGGATACCGGGCACATTTTGGAAAATGTCATTTATTTGGAACTTTTGCGCCGCGGTTACCGCGTCTATGTAGGGAAAGTCGATAATCTGGAGGTTGATTTTGTTGCCATGGACGAAGAGGGAATCCGGTATATCCAGGTGGCGGCGACTGTGCGTGACCAGGATACGTTGGAGCGGGAGCTGAAGCCCTTAAAGAAAATTGCGGACAATTATCCCAAATGCATTCTCACCCTGGATATGGACCCTCCTGCGGATTACGATGGGATTCGCCGCCTGAATGCTTTGGATTATCTGTTGGGTCCCCAGATAGGGAGGCAGAAAACCCCTGAAAATCTTGAAATTTAGAAAAAATTATGATAAGATATCGAAGACAGGTGAGTTGGAAGGACTTCTGACAGCAAACCTTTAACATAATTAAGAACGTAGGCCAGACCACAAGGATGTCCTGAAAGGGATGGTGCAGCAAAGATTGAGAATGGAGATATCTGTAGCAGACAGTACAGATATTGTTTGGCTGCCCCATACCTTTTGGTATGGGGCAATTGCATTGATAAAAATGGAATCTCAGTCCCTTTCATAATCAAATGTCCTATGGGTGCAATGTTCGTGGGAATAAATTTGTATGTGCGGGAGGATTTATGGATAAACCGAAACAGTTGATTGATAAATTGGAAGAGGCATCCAGGCTTTCCAAAGAAGAATGGATCTCCCTGATTGAAAACCGCAGCGAAACTGTGGCGGAGTATCTGTTTGAGAAAGCGCGGAAATGGCAGCACAAGTACTATGGAAACCATGTTTATACCAGGGGGCTGATTGAATTCAGCAATTACTGTAAAAATGACTGCTATTACTGCGGTATCCGCAGGAGCAATCAAAATGCCGAACGCTACCGGCTGTCCAGGGAGCAGATATTGGAGTGCTGCCAGATAGGATATGGGCTGGGATTCCGAACATTTGTGCTTCAGGGCGGCGAAGATGGATGGTTTTCGCAGGAAAAGCTTGAGGAAATCATTCATGCAATAAGGGAAAGATATCCGGATTGTGCCATCACCCTTTCTCTGGGGGAGCGTTCCAGGGAGAGTTACCGCAGGCTGTTTGAAGCGGGGGCGGACCGCTATCTGCTGCGGCATGAGACGGCGGACGAAGAACATTACCGGAAGCTTCATCCGCAGGAATTGTCCGCAGCGCACCGCAAGCAATGCTTGTGGGATTTAAAAGAGATTGGATACCAGACGGGTACAGGATTTATGGTAGGAAGCCCCGGGCAGACAGCGGCACATTTGGCAGAGGATTTAATGTTTATCCGCAAATTAGAGCCCCATATGGTGGGGATTGGACCTTTCGTTCCACATCATGATACGCCTTTTGCAGCCGAAAAAGGAGGCACGGCGGAACTGACGCTTTTTTTGATTGGGCTTTTGCGCGTTATGCTGCCTAAGCTGCTGCTGCCTGCCACCACAGCGTTGGGTACGATTGATGCGCGCGGCAGGGAGAAAGGCATTTTGGCAGGAGCGAATGTCGTTATGCCCAATCTGTCCCCCACAGACGTGCGCAAAAAGTATGAATTATACGACAATAAAATCTGTACCGGTGATGAAGCCGCTGAATGCTGGGCCTGCTTAGGCCACAGGATGGAGGGCATAGGGTATCAGCTGGTTGTCGACAGAGGGGATTTCTGCCAATAAATGGGTCAGGATTGAAAGAAAAAGAATGGTTTCGCAAGGAAACTGTAAAGAAATATATTATCCATGAGGAGGTCATAAGAAAATGTACAATGTAATGTCACCGAAAGCAGAAGAGTTTATCAGCCATGAGGAGATTTTGGAATCCTTGGCTTATGCGGAAGAAAATAAGCAGAACCGTCCATTGATTGACGAGATTTTAAATAAGGCGCGGGAGAAAAAAGGGCTTTCACACCGTGAAGCGGCAGTGCTTCTGGACTGTGAGCTGGAAGACAAAAACCAGGAGATTTATCAGCTTGCAGAACAGATTAAGAAGGATTTCTATGGCAACCGCATCGTCATGTTTGCGCCGCTGTATCTCTCCAATTACTGTGTCAATGGCTGTGAATACTGTCCATACCATGCCAAGAATAAGCATATTGCCAGAAAGAAACTGACGCAGGAAGAGATTGTAAAAGAAGTTACGGCCCTGCAGGATATGGGACATAAACGTCTGGCATTGGAAGCGGGGGAAGACCCGGTCAACAATCCAATTGAGTATATCCTGGAATGTATCAAGACCATTTACGGTATTAAGCATAAAAATGGGGCTATCCGCCGCGTAAATGTGAATATCGCGGCAACTACGGTGGAAAATTACCGCAAATTAAAGGAAGCGGGGATTGGCACGTATATCTTATTCCAGGAGACTTATAATAAGGAATCTTATGAGAAGCTGCATCCCACCGGACCGAAACATGATTACGCATACCATACGGAAGCGATGGACCGCGCAATGGATGGCGGAATTGATGATGTAGGATTGGGGGTATTGTATGGGCTGAATAATTACCGTTATGATTTCACCGGAATTCTCATGCATGCAGAGCATCTGGAAGCCTATAAAGGAGTGGGACCTCATACCATCAGCGTACCGCGTCTGCGCAGGGCGGATGATATCGATCCGGATGCATTTGACAATGGCATTTCAGACGAGATGTTTGCCAAGATTGTGGCTTGTATCCGTATTGCAGTGCCCTATACGGGCATGATTGTCTCCACCAGGGAGAGCCAGAAATGCCGGGAAAAAGTCCTGCACCTGGGGATTTCCCAGATTAGCGGAGGTTCTAAGACCAGTGTCGGCGGCTATGCTGAGCCAGAGCCTGAAGAAGAGAATTCAGCGCAGTTTGATGTCAGCGATAACCGTACCTTGGATGAGGTCGTACGGTGGCTGATGGAGATGGATTATGTGCCAAGTTTCTGTACAGCTTGTTACCGCGAAGGCAGGACTGGAGACCGCTTCATGTCCCTGTTAAAAAGCGGGCAGATAGTGAACTGCTGCCATCCCAATGCGTTAATGACCTTAAAGGAATATCTGGAGGATTATGCTTCTGAGGAGACGAAGGAGATTGGCGATAAGCTTATTGAGAAGGAGCTGGATGTCATCACCAATCCCAAAGTCAGGGATAAGGTAGAAGATTATCTTGCAAATATCCATAATGGAGAACGTGATTTCCGGTTTTAAGCCCTCATTTTTCTTGATATGTTGTCAGGCTTTGGATATAATAGAACTGATAAAGAAAATAATCAGGGGAAGAGACCATGAGCCTACAGGATAAGATGGAACAAATTTTGAAAAATATCCATCTGCTTTTTTCTGCCAGCAAGCCGTATGATGAGAGTGGGGAATGGATAATAGTGGAGAAGGAAAAGGTCTTTGCGCAGTTAGAGCAGCTGAATCTTGCCGTCTATGAGATGATGGATACTTATGAGATGACGAATCAGAAGCATCAGCTTGCGCAGAGGCGCTGCGAGAAGCGCGGGGAGGAGATTATCCAGAAAGCAAACCGCCATGCAGACGATATTTATGCTGCATCTATTATGTATACGGACGACGCCATCAACCGTATCTGCCATATCATGGAAGATGCCAATGATTCCGTGCGTAAAGTTTTTCGCGGGCTGAACAATGAAATGGAGCGCGAGCGCGAGAGGGTACGCCATAACCAGTTAGAACTGACGAGCCAGCTGCAGGATTTTGCAGATACCAACAAATATATCAAGCTTATCGAAGAGATTAATAAGAAACTAGAACGCGAACGCATGGAAGAGATTCAGGCGCAGAAAGAGAAACGTATCCAGAACGAGGGGAAATCTTATCCCAGCTCCCAACCGGAAATCCATGTGAATGAGGCATATCTGGAACGGATGGGCAGGAGCTATGAGCTGACGCCGTTAGAAATCAACGCCAGGAAAGAAGAGGAAGAAAGCCTTGCGCGGGTGACGGGCAAGGAGTTTGCTGAGAGCCTGCGCCGCAGGGCAGCAAAGAGCCGGGGGCAGTCGCAGCAGGACTTAGAAATCGAAGATATGTCTGTGAATATAAATATCCCTGCCGTGCCGCAGAGAGAGAATTATTCGGATATCATGCCGGACGGCGAATATGCGGATTCGTTTTCTAATGAGGAATTTTCAGCAGAACTGCAGGGCGGCGAATTAACAGGTACAATGCTGCAGGGGCAGTATACGAATATGCCGCAGGGAGAAGAAACAGCGGGTGAAACGCTGCAGGGGCAGTATACGGATATGCCGCAGGGAGAAGAATTAGCGGGTGAAACGCTGCAGGGGCAGTATACGGATATGCTGCAGTCAGAATCATTTGTGGATGCGTTACAGGCTGAGGCGTTTGCGGATGAAGGGTTTGTAACAGAAAGAGGAGCATCCCAGGCTGCTGAACCGGAAATCCGTGTGGATTTGGATGCCGAATATTTTAAGTGGAAGGAAGAGGGCGGCAAGGAGGAGCCTGACGTTCCACAGAAGAAAACACGGAAGTCTTTGTTTGGGAGAAGGTCGTGAACGAAATTGACAGTTTACAAGTGCCTGCCGTAAGAGTATCTGCGGCAGGCATTTTTTTAAGAAGAAAAATACTATTCAAAAAATCTTAATAATTTTCCCGACTGATACTTAAAAAACTGCTGATACAATGTCTGCAAGCAGAAATGTCGGGAATCAGGCGCAAAGGAGAGGTGAAATGATGAAAAATATTTTAGTCTGCGATGATGACAAAGAAATTGTAGATGCCATAGAGATATATCTGCAGCAGGAGGGTTACCATATCCTCAAAGCTTATGATGGAGAGCAGGCGCTTCAGGTGCTGGGAGAACAGGAAATACATCTTCTGATAATTGATGTGATGATGCCTAAGCTGGATGGCATCCGCGCTACTTTGAAAATCCGGGAGGAGAGCAGCATTCCCATTATTATCCTGTCAGCCAAATCGGAAGATGCAGATAAGATTCTGGGCCTGAATATTGGTGCGGATGATTATGTGACCAA
>CANOHX010000209.1 GCA_947565885.1 uncultured Lachnospiraceae bacterium | reverse complement strand
GGTTCTGTTGTTCTTTTATATGAGGCAGAAACGGATATCCCTGAACACGGAAAAGGCGTTCTTACGCGCTTTTTGCCTGAACCTGTTCTGTATTGTCCTGGATGTTTTTTCTGTAGTTGTGATTTATCAGAGAGAATATCTGCCGGGATGGTTTGTAGATTTTATCTGTAAAAGCTATCTTATTACGCTGGTGGGCGTGGCGCTTTGCAGCCTGCTCTATATTTGTGTGGATATTTATGTGGGGAAAGAAGAGTATAGGAGGGCAGCGCGCAGGTATGAAATCATTACCTTAGCGGACGCTGTCCTTGTATATATTTTGCCTATCTATTATCAGTTTGATGAAGATGGGACGACTTTTTTAGTAACTTACGGTCCGAGCAACCTGGTGGCGTTCTGGGTTGCGATTGCCTTTCTTGTCGTGAATTTCTTCCTTATGAAGAAAGAGCGGGACAAAATCAACCCCAGGCGGCGCGAGGCAGTGCTGACGTGGATGGTTATCTGGGTATGCGCGGCGATGCTGCAGTACTGCTATGATGGGATGCTGGTGCTTGGGTATGCCTGTTCCATAGGCATGGTGGTGCTCTACCTCAAATTGGAAAATCCAGAGACAAATCTGGACAGGCAGTCTGGGCTGTTTAACCATGGTGCATTGGTTCAGTATATCCGTCAGCTATATAGCGAGGGTAAGGATTTTTCCGTGCTGGCAGTCACTTTTAAACGCTCATTCCAGAAAAATTTGGCGGCAAGGCAGACGCAGGCAGTCCGGATGGAAATAGTGGAATATTTTTTGGGGCTTTCTGGCACGTTTGTCTTTAAAAGCGCTGAGGATGAGATTCTGCTGGTATTTAAAGATCGCACCAAGGCGGAGAAATGCGTACAGACGTTGTTGGAACGGTTTGAGGAAGGATGGGGAGAAAACAGACGTATCCATATCCGGCCTAGCTGGATATATATTCCTGAGGCGAGGATATTAACCAATGTGGAGGATATGCTCTATCTGATTCGAGATATCCGGCATGACAGCAAAGAGTTTTCGGAAAATCCGTTCTTCCAGGTGGATAAAGAGAAAGCTGAGGAGATGTATAAGAAGAAGCGTACGGAGCAGCTGATTCTGGAAGCTATGGAGAAAGACTGGGTAGAGGTGTTCTACCAGCCCATTTATTCCACCAAAGAGCAGCGTTTTACATCGGCAGAGGCGTTGGTGCGTATTCGGGACGCAGAGGGAAAGATTGTGCCGCCGGGAATTTTTATTGATGTTGCCGAGCAGAATGGCATGATTTTGAAACTGGGGGAGATGGTGTTTGAGAAAGTCTGCCGATTTGTGAAAGAGCATGATATCAAGCAGTTTGGGCTGCATTATATAGAAATTAATTTATCGGTGGTACAGTGTTCTTACGAGCAGCTGGCGGAAGACTATATTGCGATTATGGAGAAATATGGGATATCTTCTGATTTTATCAACTTGGAAATTACGGAGTCTGCGTCCATGGATGCTAAGAGGATTTTGCTGAACAATATGAAGAGCCTGATGGATTACGGAGTCAAATTTTCTCTGGATGATTTTGGGACGGGGCAGTCGAATCTTAACTATATCGTGGATATGCCGGTGGATATCGTCAAGTTCGACAAAGATATGATTAATGCCTATTTTGAGAACGGAAAGGCAAAATACGTCATGGATGCGGCCATGCATATGGTGCATGGCATGGATTTGGAGATTGTCTCGGAGGGAATCGAAACGAAAGAGCAGTATGAGACGATGGAGGAGTTGGGAATCAGTTATATTCAGGGGTATTATTTTTCCAAACCGCTTTCTGAGCAGCAGTTTTTGGAGTTTATTTCCCAAGCGGCACAAAGCTGATGTTCCATTCTCCACATTATGGAAGCAGTGTGTCAAATTTTTGCAATAATCCATATATTATTACAAAAATGTAATTAATTAATGGCCATAAGTAACCGATATATAAGATAAAGATGATTTTCTAATTTCATGTATTACATAATTGAAGGAAAGGGGGGCGGAGGTTATGATGCAGGTTAGCAATGTGAATGCAATGGGGAATCATGTGCAGACAGCGAAAGAGCAGCCAGAAGTGGCGGTGGATACTGTCAGCAAAGAGATTCAGGGCAGGATTATGAATGCTCAGAAGCGGAGGCAGGAGCTTTCTTCGGATATGGAAATGTCTGCTGAGGAAAAGGCGGACGTGAGACAGAAAATCCAGCAGGAAATCAGCGATTTGAAGCGTGAGCTGCGACAGCGGCAGGCGGAAGAGAAGAAGAAACAGCAGGAAGCCCAGAGAGCAGCGGAAGCAGAGAGAGAACGCAAGAAAAGCACAGCGCAGGATACTGTTAAGGAAAAGCAGAAGACACAGTCTGTACAGGAGACAGATAATCGGCAGCAAGACAACCAGTCTGGCTCAGAGGATGGCAGCAAAGCGGCTGTCCGTGAGGTTGAGGAAGACAATCGGGAAGCGAAGCCGGGTGTTATTCAAAAAAGCTTATCTACTCAATCCACGCTCAGACAAGTCCGCATAGCAACAAATGTTGCTGCACAGGCAGAAGGAAATGTCAGAATACGGGAAGCAGAAATCAATCAAGATGCAGCCAGAGGCGCAGATGTAGAAAGTCTTAAGAAAGAACAGCGGGAAGCAGTCAGGCAAAAAGCTCATTACACGCAGCAAGTGCAGAGTTTTATGTTTGAAGGCAAGAGCAATGCAGCTGAGGCAGGAACTGTCAAACAGATTTCAGGCGGTTTCCGTGGCAAAGGCTTATACGGCAGCAGCGGTATGATGTTTCAGGCAGATTTTCAGTCAGTGCAGATGGATATGAGACAGTAAAAAGGTGGTCGGGATACCGGCCACCTTTTAAAAATAAGCAAAAGCCAGAAGGAGGAAATGGCGATGAAGATTGTCTATCATGAAAATTCGAAGGTTTTTCATCTGTGGAATGGCAGTATCAGTTACGTGATGATGGTGCTGCCAAATGGGCAGCTGGGGCAGCTGTATTTCGGGAAAAGGATTCACGACAGGGAGGATTTGTCCGATTTGCTGGAACTGGCTGTTCGTCCCATGGCGTCCTGCCCATTTCCGGGGGACAGGTCATTTTCGCTGGAGCATGTGAAGCAGGAACTGCCAGCATTTGGGACTGGTGATTACCGCAGCCCGGCAGTGGAAGTCCTGCAGCAAAACGGCAGCCGGATTTCTGATTTCCAATACGAGTCGCATCGTGTAGAAGCTGGAAAACCGCAGTTGTTGGGACTTCCGGCGACGTATGCTGAACAGAAAGAAGAGGCTTCCACTTTGGTTGTCAATGTGAAAGATAGTGTGACTAATATCTGTGCGGAATTATTCTATACGATATTTGCCGAGGGAGGGGTTCTTGCCAGAAGCATCTGCTATCACAACGAAGGTGCGCAATCCGTGCAGCTTACGCGCGCCATGAGCCTTTGCCTGGATTTGCCAGACTGTGACTATGAGTGGCTGCAGCTGTCCGGGGCGTGGGCAAGGGAGCGCCATGTCAAGACCAGGAAATTAACCATGGGCATACAGTCCATCGGCAGCCTACGCGGCAATTCCTCCCATCAGCATAATCCGTTTTTTGTGCTGAAACGACCTTCTGCCACAGAGAATCAGGGGGAAGCCCTTGCATTCAGTTTCATTTACAGTGGGAATTTCCTCATGCAGGCGGAAGTGGATGCGCATGACAATACCAGAATCCTGGTAGGAATCCACCCGGATGCTTTTTCATGGAAACTGGATCCGGGGGAACGTTTTCAGACGCCCGAAGCGGTGATGGCCTATACAGACCAGGGGCTGAACAGTATGAGCCAGACTTTCCACAGGCTGTACCAGAAACGTCTGGCAAGGGGACAATGGCGGGATAAGGCGCGCCCAATCCTTATCAATAATTGGGAGGCGACCTATTTTGATTTTACAGAGGATAAACTGGTGGAGATTGCCAAAAAGGCCAAGGAATGCGGCGTGGAACTGTTCGTGTTGGATGACGGCTGGTTTGGCGAAAGGAGCAGCGACCGCGCCGGGCTGGGAGATTGGGTGGCAAATCCAAAACGTCTTCCTCAGGGTATCGCGGGCATTGCAGAACGCATTGAAAATATGGGCATGAAATTCGGGCTCTGGTTTGAGCCGGAAATGATCAATGAGGATTCGGACTTGTACCGTGAGCACCCGGATTGGGTTCTGGCAACGCCGCAGAGGGCAAAATCGCACGGCAGGTATCAATATGTATTGGATTTCTCGCGCATGAAAGTAGTGGACCATATTTATGGGATGATGGCGAAGATTCTCAGCGAGGCAAAGGTCTCCTATGTCAAATGGGACATGAACCGCAGCATCACGGAGTGCTACAGCGCTGCCTTGCCCCCTGACCGCCAGGGGGAAGTATACCACCGCTATATTCTGGGAGTCTATCGTTTGTATGAGCGGCTGACCCGGGAATTTCCCGAGGTGCTGTTTGAATCCTGCGCCAGCGGCGGTGGGCGTTTCGACCCGGGGATGCTCTATTACGCGCCCCAGGGCTGGGTGAGCGATGACACCGATGCGGTGGAACGCATGAAGATACAGTATGGCACTTCCATGTGCTATCCGGTTAGCAGTATGGGTTCCCATGTGTCTGTGGCTCCCAACCATCAGGTATTCCGCAAGACGTCCCTCCATACCAGGGCGAATGTGGCTTATTTCGGGACGTTTGGCTATGAGCTTGATTTAAACCGTCTGACAGAGGAAGAGATTGAGGAAGTGAAGGGACAGATTGCTTTTATGAAGAAATACCGCAGCATCCTGCAGTTTGGCACGTTTTACCGCCTGAAAAGCCCCTTTGAGGGAAATGAAATGGCGTGGATGGCAGTGAGCGAGGACAAGAAGACGGCGATTGTGGGCTGGTACCGGGTATTAAATGTGGTGAATGGCCGTTATACAAGGCTGCGGCTTGCAGGTTTGGACCCGGATTTTTGCTATCGCAACAGTTTGAGCGGTTCTGCCTGCTATGGTGATGAATTGATGAATCTGGGGCTTTGCACCACGGACGCTACGGCAGGGGAAGTGGCAGCGGGGCAGGAACCTTGTACGGATTTTGAATCCAGGATAT
>CANOHX010000208.1 GCA_947565885.1 uncultured Lachnospiraceae bacterium | reverse complement strand
CCGGTATTTTGCACCAGCCACCAACGCCCCCATATCAAGCGCAAACAGCCGCTTGTCTTTCAATCCCTCCGGCACATCGCCGCGGACAATACGCTGCGCAAGCCCTTCTACCACTGCCGTCTTGCCCACGCCCGGCTCTCCAATCAGCACCGGGTTATTTTTGGTCTTTCTGGAAAGGATGCGCACAACATTGCGGATTTCGCCATCGCGCCCAATCACCGGATCCAATTTCTGCTCCCTGGCGCGCTCCACCATATCGTATCCATATTTTGCCAGCGTATCATAAGTTGCCTCAGGATTATCAGAGACTACGCTCTGATTGCCCCGTACCGTTGCAAGCGCCTGCAGGAAACGGTCTCTGGTGATGCCGTACTCCTTAAAAATTTCTTTCAGCGCCTGATTGGGGTATTTGAGCAAGGTCAGGAACAGATGCTCCACAGACACATACTCATCCCCCATTTTCTTTGCCTCGTCTTCTGCGCTCACCAGCACCTTATTCAGGTTCTGCCCCATATATATCTGCCCGCCGGACACCTTAACCCTCTTTGCCAGATGCTCCTGGGCATTCTGAACAAAATGCTCTTTATTGATTTCCATCTTTTCTATCAATTTGGGAATCAGGCCATCCTCCTGTAACAGAAGGGAGACCAGCAAATGCTCCTGCTCAATTTCCTGGTTGCCGTATTCATATGCCAGCTTTTCACAGCCATTGATAGCTTCGATTGATTTCTGCGTAAATTTCTGAATATTCATAAGGGTTCCTCCTTCCAATCGGTAACGGCACGCGCCGCTTTGCGTCACTTGCCAGCTTACTCCTTGATTGACATAACAATAGCACCGTTTGTTAGCACTGTCAAGAGGTGAGTGCTAAAATTGTGTGAAAATTCTATAAAGCGCTGATGAGCCACGGCTTTCCTAGTGTAAATCCGATATGTCATCTATCGGAATTCCCATGCCGGCAATCTTCAGCACCCTGCTTATTTCATCTATCCCGGAAACTTCCCCTGTCACCTGCAAATATACCCCATCCTGGAAATACTCTGCCGTAATGGTATCCAGCTGATGTATCTTCCTCAGCTTGCTGTCGAGTTCCGCTTTCCTTTCCTCGCTCAGTTCTTTTTTGGGAACTATGGGCCGCTCCTTGTCAGCAAGAGCTTCCCGAAACCCTTTTAAAGCGTCAAACGGCATGAACTGTTTCGCCCTGTTTTCTCTGTCCATCCTTGGATGTGCATTATTCTCCACTTCTGTGTCCCCCTATCTGTCGGTTGCGCTCCATCGCCGTACCTGCTTCCTGTAAATCCATTCCGCGGACAACGGCATTTCTGCCATACTTTCTTTTTATGTCAAGAATTGCCCGCTGCAGCTTGCGGTCACGCTCCACCGCTGTATAATCGGTAAACAAATCATACTGCTCATACTGGTCTAGCACCAGCCGATTACAAGATACGTCCAGCCTGCGGATGGGCTTGTCCTTTTGTGCAATACGCTCATACAGGCCTAGAATATATGGCATAATCGTACGGTAGCTGTTTGCTGCTGCCGGCATTGACACAGTCCCGGAAACAGGTTTCAGTTCCGTCTCATAAGAATACCCGACAGTTACGGTAAAAGAATGGGCCATTGTCCCCTGAGCCATCATATCAAGGCAGAGGGCATCTACCATCTCTTTTAATAACAGGATGGCCTCCTCAAACGTATAATCACGCAAAAGAACCTGTCCGCTGGAAAATGAATTGCTTTGGGGCTTATAAGACTTTATGTCCGCCATCGTGGCGCTTTCCCTGCCCCACGCATGGTCTATGAGGAGTTCCGCATCTACGCCAAACATCCGGTACAGCATTTCTTCATCCGCCCTGGCAATGTCTTCCATTGTCATAATCCCCACATTTGCCAGTCGTTTTTGTGTGCCCGCCCCTACCCTCCAGAAATCCGTTAGCGGCGTGTGGCTCCACAAAGTTCTTCTGTACGATTCCTCATCCAGGCAGCCAATATTTTCCGGCACATGTTTTGCCGTAATATCCAGCGCGACTTTGGCAAGATAGAGATTCGTTCCGATTCCGGCAGCTGACGGTATCCCAGTCGTCTCCCTGATATCAGCCATTAACTTCCTGGCAAGTTCCCTGACAGTAAGCCGATATAGCGAAAGGTAACAGGTAACATCCATAAATGCTTCATCTATTGAATACATATGGATATCTTCCTTTGCAAAATACTTTAGATACACCGCATAAATTTCTGCAGAATACTCTATATACAGTTTCATCCGCGGAGGAGCCATGATATATTCCACATATTGCGGAATCTGATACACCCTGCAGCGGTTCTTGATTCCCATTGCTTTCATGGCTGGGGAAACGGCAAGGCAAATCGTGCCTTTCCCACGCTCCGGGTCTGCCACCGCCAAATTTGCCGCCATAGGATCGAGCCCGCGTTCCACGCATTCCACGGAAGCATAAAACGACTTTAAATCTATGCACAGATACATCCTTTCCTTCATCTGCAAATCCTCCAAACTGCATCGTTTTCCTTAGTATCTGTTTTTATGTTATTTTTACTCTCTGCCAAGAAAGATCTGAATTACAAAATGGGAAAACTGGAACAAGAAAGGGAATTGCATTTTTGTCGTATTTCCTGTAAAATAGACAGTATCATAATTAAGTATTTCTCCTTAGCAAAAGGCAAAATACTCAAGATACACCGGAAGGAGTCCTAAATCATGAAAAAATCTATCAACCAATCTACGCTGACCGTAATTTTGAACGGATTTTCAATTCTCGCCCTGCTTTTTATGGGGATTGCCCTATTTGGCAACAGCCATATCCGCGAATTGCTGAATACGGCTAATGCAGAACGGTTTGACCTTACTTACAATGCTAACCGCTTCATGAACGGCTCTGCGTACCTGACGAACGAAGTACGCGCGTTTGCGGCAACTGGGGAGCAGCAGCATTATGACAACTACATGCTTGAGGTTAACGAGTGGAAAAACCGCGACATCGGCGTTGCCGCCATGCAGGAAATTGGCATCACCGAAGAAGAACAGGCGATGATTGACGAAATGTCAGCGCTGTCTAACGAACTTGTCCCACTGGAAGAAGAATCCATGAACATGGTAAAAAGCGGAGACCGTGAAAGCGCCATTGCCTATGTATACGGCAAAGATTACAGCACGGCCATTACAAAGATAAATTCCCTGAAAGAGCAGTTCCTGAACGCACTGGACACAAGAACCCTGGCGCGTATAGACGATCTGAACTATCAGGCTGGATTTATCAGAAAGGCAATGCTTATCTCATTGATTGTCATTGCCCTTATCCAATTTGCCATCATGCTTGTGACAAACAGGCGGGTTTTGCGCCCGGTCATTGCCGTGCGTGACCAGATGGGTGAAATTTCAAAAGGCAACCTCTCTGCCGACTTCGCCCTGAAGTCAAATACTTCCGAAATCGGTATGTTAGTAGAATCCATCCATGAGACAAAGCGCGAACTGAAAAAGTACATACAGGATATTGATGATAAACTGGCACAGATGGCAGACGGAACCATGGATCTTACCATCGGCGATGACTACCGGGGCGAATTCCTGCCAATCCAGAATGCGATGCGCCAGATTGTCGATTCACTCAACCAGGCGCTCTCCAAAATCAGCATAACCGCAGAACAGGTATTCAATGAATCCAGGCAAATGGCTTCCGACGCAGAGGGACTGTCCAGCGGAACAGTACGGCAGGCTGCTGCGGTCGAGGAACTGTCCGCCAGCATTCAGGATATTTATGGGCAGGTAGACCGCACCTCCAAAGATGCCGACACTGCCAGCCACCACTCTGCAGAAGCCACCAGGCAGCTGGAGATCTGCAGTCAGAAAATGGATGCCCTGACAAATGCCATGAACGATATCTCAGAAGCTTCCCACCAGATAGGCGGCATCATCAAGACGATTGAAGATATTTCTTTCCAGACTAACATCCTTGCATTAAATGCTTCCGTGGAAGCTGCACGTGCAGGCGAAGCCGGCAAAGGGTTTGCGATTGTTGCCGGCGAAGTGCAGAACCTTGCAAATAAGAGTTCCGTATCTGCACAGGATATTTCTGAACTGATTGAGAATTCCATGAAGCTTGTGGAATACGGCTCTTCTCTGACTGAAGAGACGACAGAATCTATCTCCGCTGTTGTTTCCAGCGCCCAGGAATCTTCCGCAATGATTGAGCGGATTGCAGAGTCTGCTATCTCACAGTCCCAATCCCTGCAGCAGGTTACACAGGGCATGGAGCAGATTTCTGAAGTTGTGCAGACCAATGCGTCCACAGCCCAGGAATCTGCAAAACTGGCGAGGGAACTGCAGACCCAGGCAGAAGGGCTTAAGGTTTCTGTAAACAGATTCCGGTTACGTGGATAATAATTCCTTTTTGGAAAAATAACTCAGAAATTTAACTGCAACCAACAACAAGACAATCGCTGTGAACGTTCCTATCACGCACCCTATGTTCCCAGAATGGTACGTGCCCTCCCCCATCCTATAACTGACAGGCATTGAACACACCAGGGCAATGAGCAGCGGAGGCAAAAGGCGCATACGGTTTTTAAACAGAAGCAGGCGATACTGTTCCGACTCAGTAATGCCAATCATATAAAGGCTTTTCTGCAGCCGCCTGTTTTCCTCCTGCTCTGCCATCATCCGAGAATAAATCAGCAGAAACGCTGCCATCAGCAAAAGCGCCTCTACAAAACATAGCAAAAACATGGCAAATTGTACAGACTGGCTGGCAACCTGAAAATATTCTATCTTGGAATGCGCCCGGAAATACTGCTGCTCTTCCTGAGAGAGTCCATTTGCCTCCTGCAGAAAGGACTGGAATGCCGAAATACCCGCATGCGATTCTTTCCAGTCCTGCAGTTGTAGAAGATTCAGCGTCCCAGGCCAATAATTGCAGTCCGATCTCAGCAGACGATAATCTGCATCATTTAAAATCAAGGTATAATCCGCCAGCGATGCACTCTTATTAAAGAGAATCCTGGTATCGCTCCCGCAAGAATATAAATCTAAGTTTCCTGATTCCAGATTTAAAGAGATGCTGGGAATTTCCACAATTTCATGTTCATATCCATCTTCCGCCTCATATT
>CANOHX010000207.1 GCA_947565885.1 uncultured Lachnospiraceae bacterium | reverse complement strand
CGCCGCCTTTGACACGGACATTGAGCCACAGATAATCATAGCTGAGCAATACTTTCAATATCCGCAGCGCCCCGGTATATCGGTAACCCTCCTTGCGGAAATTCCCAGCACGGGACACATACTGTACCTGCGAAGCATCGAGGAAGCCTTCGTTTTTCTTCACAAGCTGCAGCGGGCTCACCCCTCTGCCCTGACGCTTCTTATGCAGGACATTTTTCAAATCACCCACTTCCTGTTCAATCTGCTCCATGCCTTGTTTCTGTGCACCGATACTGAACATCAGATTTTCCTTACAGAAAATCTCCTCTGCAAGTTCCGCCAGCCTTTCGCTCAGTGCATCTTTCTTCTCCTCAAAATGTTCCTCCAAATCCTTGACCAGCTGGTAAAATTCAATGCCCTGTATCATATCCGTGTATTTTGCACTGTCTGAAAAATAGGACATGGCGCGCATGGAAGAGATGAAATTTCCTGCTTCACTCAGATTCATCTGCAGCCTGGATTTAAGTTCAGCGATAATCTCGTAAAGACGCTCCTGCCCATGGAAATTGCTCATAGATAAAATCTCGCGGATTATCTCCATCGTCTTTGGAACCTCATGGTACAAAGCCTTAACCTTCACCTCGTATTTCAAGGAAATGCTTTCCTTTTCCACATGCGGATAAATACCGATATTGCTGAAAATCCCGCCAGTATGCAGATTAATTTCATTGGCAAGTTCCGAAAAAGTATGGACTTGCGTGTCTACATACCCAAGAACGGATTTAAGGATGCCAAGGTAGGGAATCTGCTCCTTGGGCAAATCTGTCACATCAAACATCAGGCTGAAATAAGCGATGCCGTTGGTGTCGATATCGTGGCACAAAAGCAGCGTACCATCTACATACTTTTCCCGGATATAAAGTTTCTCCCCCTCCTTTTTAATATCCTCTCTGGTAAGCGCCGGCAGCTTATCCATATCTTCCGGTGAGGACGGCTCTTCCTGGTACTCACGCAGATGGTGGGTAAAATCTACAATCTCCTGACGTTCCTTTACGCTCAGCGACTCCCTGTATTCCTGAAGTTTCTTTGCCAGCGCTTCTTCCCTTTTTGCATTTAGCCCATACTCTGGTCTGGCAATAACAACCGCTGCATGGGTGTTATCAAGGAGATATTCCTGCACAAGTTTCTCAAAATATCCGGTCTCCACCTGCTGTTTGAGGAATTCGATAATCTCCAGCTCCTCAAGATGCAAGAACGGCTTGCTGTCATCATAGAGCCAGCTGTCCAGGCATTTGATGCCAAACAGCAGCCCCTTGGGAAACTGCCCATAATCTGCTTCCCGATAGCGGAATTCAAAGCTATTGAGCCCCGCCCGCAGTGATTTCTTATTGATGCCATTTTCGACCTGTTCTTTCAGTACGTTCTGTATAATCTTTATAAATTCTTCCTTACGTTCCATATTGCTGTTCTTTGCTACCACGGACAGCATGGGCTGCAGCGTGTAATTGTCGAAAGACGCCATGATGTCCTTGCCAATCTTCGCATCTAAAAGCGCCTGCTTTAACGGAGCTCCTGGCGCGGAAAGCAGCGCATAGTCCAGGATATCAAATGCCACATACAATGTCTTATCAAGAATACTGCCGGTACTCACATTATAGGAGAGGTAAGTGTTGTCTTCCAAAGGCTCCCCGCTGGCAATGTTATATGGAATCTCTACCTCGCACATTTTATCAAAGGGTTTCTGTTCCTTCACCTGGGAATCCACCTCAATAGCATCAAATTTGCTGAGATATTCCCTGTCCATCCAGTTCAGTTTCTCTTCCATGTCCATATTTCCATACAGATAAATATAGGAATTGATGGGATGGTAATATTTCTGGTGGAACGCAAGAAATTGCTCATAGGTAAGTTCTGGAATCACCTCCGGGTCACCGCCAGACTCAAAAGAATAAGAAGTATCTGGGTAAAGCGTACTCATAATCGCCCGGCTCAAGACCTCATTCGGCGAAGAAAAGGCTCCTTTCATCTCATTGTAGACCACGCCATTGATAGTGAGCGGAGACTCCAAATCCTCCATCTCATAATGCCACCCCTCCTGACCGAAAATTTCCCTGTGCTGGTAAATGTTGGGATAGAGCACGGCATCCAGATAAACTTCCATCAGATTCTGAAAATCTTTATCATTACAGCTTGCCACCGGATAAATCGTCTTATCTGGATAAGTCATGGCATTTAAAAAGGTATTGAGGGAACTCTTCACCAATTCCACAAATGGGTCTTTTACCGGAAATTTCCGGGATCCGCAGAGCACGGAATGTTCCAGGATATGCGCTGCCCCCGTGCTGTCCAACGATGGGGTGCGAAATCCGATATAAAACACCTTATTCTCATCATCATTGGAAATCAGGCTGATTCTCGCGCCGCTCTTTTTATGGCGAAGCAGATATCCCATGGATTGAATATCCTCCAGTTTCTTTTCTTCCAACAATTCATATGCCTTACAATTACCTAAATTCATCGTCCAAAGTCCTTTCTGTCTTCATATAATTTATTTTTTCTTTCAGTTCTGTTTGCATATACTCTATTTATTTTTCTGTTGATAAATACCCTGTCATTCTTTTTTCAGCGATACCGTGAGCTGATTATAAGGAATCTCAATCCCATTTTCATCAAACCTTACCTTTATCTCCTCGGTCACCCTCCATCTTGCATTCCAATAATCCGCTGTCGGTACCCAGAACCGCAGACCAAGACGGACGCTGCTGTCCTCCAGGGAATCCACAAACACCACCGACTCTTCGCCCTCTATTCTGGCTGCTTCTTCGGCAATAATATCAGCCAGAAGCTCCTTCGCCTGTTTGACATCCGCATCATAAGAAATCCCTACATAGAGGTCTATCCTTCGCTTATCCTGATGCGTCACATCCGTAAGGCTGGAATTAGCAAGCGTCCCATTAGGAATCACTACCGTGCGGTTATCCGTTGTCAGAAGCTTCGTATAAAATATTTGGATTTCCGTCACAGTCCCCTCATTCTTATGCGTATCTTCAATAATATAGTCCCCGACTTTAAATGGTTTAAACAATAAAATCAGCACGCCGCCGGCAAAATTAGAAAGGCTTCCCTGCAGGGCAAGTCCCAAAGTAAGACCGGCAGAACCCAGCACGGCTACCGCTGACGTTGTCGCCACGCCAAGCTGATTGATTACCGCCATCACCAGAAGCACATACAGCAGAATTTTCGCTGCCGAATCAAGAAACTGGCAGACCCCCTCATCTACATTGGAACGCTGTAAGCCGCGCTTTAAAATCTTGCGGATCCATTTGATAATTTTCCTGCCGATTAGGTAAATCAAAAGTGCAAATAAGACCCGTACCCCGAAGTCTACAAGCATAGGGACAATGTCCTCTAAGTACCCTTTCAGCACCCCTGGCTCCGCCATTTTCTGCAGTTCTTCCAGCTCCGCCAGATTGTCCGTCACTGTATCTGTATCCGCCTTTGCCAGCAAGCAATAATAAAACAAATTATTTGCCAATTTCCACCACATTTTTTCTCCTTCACATTCCTTATCCTGAATTGACACTTCAATTGAACTGTACTATAATTATAGTATAGTTACCGGGACAAAAGCAAATATAATTTTACTCAATTTGAAAATGGAGGTGGATGTTATGAATAAACCTCAACCTATCAATGCTGTGGATATTATCCGCTGTTCTTTTCAGCACTTGAATCCACGGCTTACCAGCCACGGCGAACGTGTCGCCTATATCCTCATGAAAATGTTAGAGGAAACCAGACGCTATACTTCGCAGGAAAAACACGATATTTTTATGTTGGGACTGCTTCATGATATCGGCGCGTATAAGGAAGGGGAAATTGATTCCATGCTTAATTTTGATACGGATGATTCTATGGAACATTCCGTATTCGGCTACCTTTTATTTAAGAATTTCTCCCCCCTGCCACAGTATTCTGATGTTATTTTATACCATCACCATGGCAATGCACAGTATTACTGTGTCCCTATCAGCAGCTACCACCGCGACATCGCCAAGCTTATTTACCTTGCCGACCGGATAGATGTATTCTGCGTACAGGATCCAGATGGGGATTTATGGTCTTTTCTGGAACAGTACAGCGACCGCAAATTCTATCCGTCTGATATCCGCTGGTTTTGGAGTTCGCAGGAAAAATACCATATATTGGAGCATTTACGGTCCATGGAATTCCAAAAAGAGGTCACAGAGTACATTCGCGAACACTCTAATCTCATGAGGGACCAAACGCGTAAGTACCTTATGACCCTCACTTTTTCCATTGACTTTCGGAGCGAGTATACAATGCTGCACACGGAATATGCTGTTCATCTGAGCAAAAATATTGCTCATGTGCTGCATCTTCCTGCATATGTCAGCGAACAGATTACCGCCGCCGCATTGCTGCACAATGCTGGAAAAGTAGCGCTGACGGAGACAATTTCCAAGGAAGAGGATTATCTGGGTTACCTGAAGTCCTTGTACCATGATTCCACCTATGACATTACAAGACAGATACTTGCCGATAATGTGGACGAACAGATTTTGAACATCATTGAAGAATCTTCCCATGTGCTGAAATGCTGGAAAGAAAACCAAGCTATAACTTTCTCTCCGACTCCCGCTGCCGAGACAGTAGCTCTTTCTTATCTGATGAGCAACTCCCTGTCTTTGGACATGAGCGTTTCCTACTGCCACCATCCCAGGCTACGAGCTCTTTTGAAAGATAAATACCAAAGCAGCGGCATAGATGACCGTATCCTCAGAACGGTTGAACATTCTTTTGACAACATAATCGAAAAGACGCAGAAATCCTGTTCCGCAATCTTCGATACATATCAGCAAATGATGGAAGAGTCACGCTCCCTCAATATCATCCTGCAGCATTATAATAACAAATATTAATCTACACCACTTTACAAGTTTTTGAATAAAAAATGTCGTATGAGTCACTTTGATGTATAATAAGTTTGCACACTAAAACATACGAAAGAAGTGATCTCATACGACAAACTTATTATACGACAACAAACACATAATTGGTAGGCTTAATAAATATTTTTCTGCATATTTTTTCTCATTCCCAGCCCCGACTGCAGAAACC
>CANOHX010000206.1 GCA_947565885.1 uncultured Lachnospiraceae bacterium | reverse complement strand
GACGGAACCAACGGAGCCGACAGAGCCGACGGAGCCGACAGAGCCGTCCGAACCGTCCGAACCGACGGAGCCGACAGAGCCGTCCGAACCAACGGAACCGACGGAGCCAACAGAGCCGACGGAGCCAACAGAGCCGACAGAACCGTCCAAGCCGACGGAGCCAACAGAGCCGACGGAACCGTCTAAGCCAACAGAGCCGACAGAACCGACAGAGCCGTCTGAACCGACGAAACCGACGGAGCCGACAGAACCGTCCAAGCCAACAAAACCGACAGAACCGTCCAGGCCATCAGAACCTCCCAAACCGATAGACCCAAAAGAGCAGAAAAAGAAGGAGCTGGAACTGAATGCGCAGCTGAAAGTAAAATTCAAAGGCAGAAAGATTGAGATTTCCTGGGGAAAGGTGTCCGGGGCGGATGGGTATGATGTTTATGTGCAGTACTGCTATAAGGATTTTAACGCGAAATCTATTAATCCCATAAAGAACGGCAATACTACGAAGCTGACTGTGACCAAGATTAACGGCAAAAGGCTGGATCTGAAAAAAGTCTGTAAAGTCTGTGTGCGGGCGTATCAGATGTCAGGCGGCAGGAAACAGACGCTTGCGAAGACCATCACCGCCCATGTCGTGGGCAGTAAGAACACGGAATATACGAATGTAAAAGCTGTTAAGGTAAAGAAAGGTTCTTACACGCTGAAGAAAGGCGGGACCGCAACGATTAAAGCGAGTACGGTATTAGTCAGCAAGCGCAAAAAAAAGCTTACGGATGAACATGCCAAGGAATTTCGTTATGCGACCACAAATAAAGAGGTGGCGACAGTCTCAAAGAAGGGGAAGATTAAGGCAGTGGGAAGAGGTTCCTGTATCATTTATGTTTATGCCAGAAATGGGTATGCAAAGGCAGTGAAGGTGAATGTGAAGTAATGGCGGCTGTTTCGGTTTGACCGTGGCAGTTCGGTGCTGAAATTTAAAGAAAAACATTGAATTTTCTCAGGAAGTATATTAAAATAAGAACGTTACAGTAATTTATAGAGAGATAACTTAGACGGAGGTTCGGATATGTACCCAATCGTAAAGAAGAAAAAGCTGGCAGATAAGATTTTTCTTATGGACGTTAAAGCGCCGCGTGTGGCAAAGTCCTGTCTGCCTGGACAATTCGTAATTGTAAAAATGGATGAGGAGGGCGAGCGCATACCGCTTACCATCTGCGACTATGACAGGGAAGCAGGGACCATCACCATTGTATTCCAGACTGTGGGAGCATCCACACAGAGGATGGAAAGCCTGCAGGAGGGAGATTCTTTCCAGGATTTTGTAGGGCCTCTCGGCTGTGCCTCTGAACTGACGGAACAGCCAATTGATGAATTGAAGAAGAAAAAGATTGTATTTATTGCAGGAGGCGTGGGAACAGCGCCGGTATACCCTCAGGTAAAATGGCTGCATGAAAACGGCGTGGGCTGTGATGTAATCATGGGCTCTAAGACCAAGGACCTGCTGATTTTAGTAGATGAGATGGAGAAGGTAGCTGCGAATCTCTATGTGACCACCGATGACGGAAGCTACGGTTTCCATGGAATGGGTACGAACCAATTGGAAGAATTGGTGAATGCCGGTAATACATATGACCAGTGTATCGCGATTGGACCGATGATTATGATGAAATTTGTCTGTCTGCTGACCAAGAAGCTAGAGATTCCCACGATTGTATCCTTGAACCCCATTATGGTGGATGGCACGGGCATGTGCGGCGCCTGCCGTGTGACTGTGGGTGACAAGGTCAAGTTTGCCTGTGTAGACGGACCAGAATTTGACGGACACCTGGTAGATTTTGACCAGGCGATGAAGCGTCAGCAGATGTACAAAACAGAAGAAGGAAGAAGTATGCTCAAGCTTCAGGAGGGTGATACCCACCATGGGGGCTGCGGACATTGCGGAGGTGACAAATGATGGATGTATTAAAGAAAGTACCAGTAAGGGAGCAGGAACCCGAGGTGCGCGCAGCGAATTTTGAGGAAGTGTGCCTTGGCTATAATAAAGAAGAAGCTATGGGGGAAGCAGAACGCTGCCTGAACTGCAAGAATGCGCAGTGCGTCAAGGGCTGTCCGGTATCCATTGATATTCCGGGATTTATTTCCCAGATTAAAGAGGGCAATTTTGAGGAATCGTATCAGGTAATTAGCAAAGCCAGCGCCCTGCCAGCAGTCTGCGGACGCGTATGTCCTCAGGAGAGCCAGTGTGAAGGCAAATGTATCCGCGGTATCAAGGGTGAGCCGGTGTCTATCGGCAAGCTGGAGCGTTTTGCTGCTGACTGGGCAAGGGAGAATAACATCAAGCCGCAGCCGGCAACAGAGAAAAAGGATCACAAGGTAGCTGTTATCGGTTCCGGTCCGGCAGGCCTGACCTGTGCCGGGGATTTGGCGAAAATGGGTTATGATGTGACAATCTTCGAGGCGCTCCATGAGCCAGGCGGGGTATTGATTTATGGAATCCCTGAGTTCCGTCTGCCAAAGAGCGCAGTTGTGGCAAAAGAAATTGAGAACGTGAAGTCCTTAGGCGTTAAGATAGAGACGAATGTGGTAATCGGTAAGGCAGGAACAATTGATGAACTGATGGAAGAAGAGGGTTTTGAAGCTGTATTTATCGGTTCCGGCGCAGGGCTTCCTAAGTTTATGGGTATTCCCGGAGAACAGGCTAACGGAGTATTTTCTGCCAATGAGTTCCTGACCAGGAACAACCTGATGAAAGCGTTTAAGGAAGAGTACGATACGCCGATTATGAAGGGCAAGAAGGTTGCCGTGGTAGGCGGCGGCAACGTTGCCATGGATGCGGCAAGGACAGCTTTGCGTTTGGGTGCAGAGGTGCACATTGTATATAGGAGGAGTGAGTCAGAGCTTCCGGCGAGGGTGGAGGAAGTACATCATGCTAAGGAAGAGGGAATTATCTTTGACCTGCTGACGAATCCCAAAGAGATTCTTGTGGATGAGAATGGCTGGGTAAAGGGCATGACCTGTATCCGTATGGAGCTGGGCGAGCCGGATGACTCCGGAAGAAGAAGACCGGTGGAAATACCGGGTTCTGAATTTGATTTGGAACTTGATACGGTCATTATGTCATTAGGCACATCACCCAATCCGCTGATTTCTTCTACCACGAAAGGGCTGGATGTAAACCGCTGGCAATGTATTGTGGCAGAGGAAGCAAATGGGGCTACCAGCAAGCCGGGTGTGTTTGCCGGTGGAGATGCGGTGACGGGAGCAGCAACAGTAATCCTTGCCATGGGGGCAGGAAAAGCAGCCGCAAAGGGAATTGATGAATACCTTTCCGGCAAATAGAAGGAGGAAGAGCACAATGAAAGACATAACCATTACAGACACCATCAAATATATTGGGGCAGATGACAAGGATATTGACTTGTTTGAAAGCCAATATGTAGTGCCGAATGGAGTATCGTATAATTCATATGTAATTTTAGATGATAAAGTAGCAGTCATGGATACGGTTGATTCCAGAAGAGGGGAAGAGTGGATGAAAAATCTGGAACAGGCGCTGAATGGCAGAGATGTAGACTACCTGGTAGTTTCTCATATGGAGCCGGACCATGCGGCCAATATCCAGAAGATTGCAGAGAAATACCCCAAGATGATTGTAGTGGGCAATGCCAAGACATTCCCTATGTTGGGGCAGTTTTTCGATATTGATTTGTCAGAGCGTTCTTTAGTTGTCAAAGAGGGGGAAACCCTGAATCTGGGAAGCCATGAGCTGACATTTGTGATGGCTCCAATGGTTCACTGGCCAGAAGTTATGGTTTCTTACGAGAGTTCTGAAAAGATTCTCTTTTCCGCAGATGGCTTTGGCAAGTTCGGCGCGTTGGATACCGAGGAAGACTGGGCATGTGAGGCAAGGCGTTATTATTTCAACATTGTGGGCAAGTATGGCGCACAGGTGCAGGCATTGCTGAAGAAAGCGGCGGGTCTGGACATTCAGATGATTTGCCCCTTGCATGGTCCGATATTGAAAGAGAATCTGGAATACTATATTGGCAAATATCAAGTGTGGAGCAGCTACGAGCCGGAGGATGAGGGAATCCTGGTGGCTTATGCTTCCATCCATGGACATACGGCTGCGGCTGCCAAGAAATTAAAAGAAATCCTGGAAGCTAAGGGCGCTAAGAAAGTGGCGATTACCGATCTGTCCAGGGATGATATGGCGGAAGCCATTGAGGATGCGTTCCGCTATGATAAGATGGTGCTGGCAGCAGCGACCTATGACGGAGGGATATTCCCTTGTATGGAAGATTTTCTCCATCACTTAAAGAGCAAGACCTACCGCAAACGTACGGTTGCCCTGATGGAAAATGGTTCCTGGGCTCCGATTGCAGCAAAAAATATGCGGGCGCTCTTAGAACAGATGAAGGACATTACAGTCTGCGACAAGGTAGTAACGATTAAGTCGGCCATGAAAGAAGACACCATTGCGGATATGGAAGCTTTGGCGGACGAGCTGATTGCGAAATAAATTTATAAATTTTGTTTGAAAAAGAATCGGAGTAATTATGCAGTGAAATATTGCATAATTACTCTTAATTTTTTGACAAATGCTGGTGATTTCTTGAATTTATGTTGAAATGATGATAAGATGAAGCTATAAAATTAGGAAAGAGATAATACATGGCAAATATATATGATGGGGCATTTCGGACAATCTTAAATGACTGCCGAAAACTGATTATTCCGATAATCAATGAGATTTTTGGGGAGACATATACAGGGAGGAGGAAGGCAAATGCGAAGCATTTTTAAAATGCCTTCTGACGATTTGGCAGGTGGCGCAAAGCGACGCGTGCCGATACCTATGGAAAGGAAGAAGAAATTCAGTTTTTTCCCAATGAGCATTTTATAGATCAGCAGGATGAGGCAGACAAAGAGCGTATCACTGATACGAATTTTAGGATTTTCGGAAAAGTGCAGAAGAAATACCATATTGAATGTGAAAGCGGCCTACCAGATGGCAAGATTACAATCCGGCTTTTTTTACATGCTGTCGTGGCATTATCTTATGCAGACATGGAAAATAACAGGGTATCTTTTGCATAACAGCTATAAAAGCCCACATAAGCAGACAGCTTTCCTCTTTCACCACGGAAACAATAAACGGAAAAGATTTATTATAACCAAGGGATATTCCAATAAAGTGCA
>CANOHX010000205.1 GCA_947565885.1 uncultured Lachnospiraceae bacterium | reverse complement strand
GTAGATTGCCGTAGAGGGATAAACCATCCATTTGATATTGTAGAAGGACCAATGGCAGACGATACTATCTGGGATTACATTGAAGATTATGTTGCGGGCAATATATCAAAAGAAGCTTTTTGGGAGTTGGTAAAATTTAAATACCCAACTCACCAGATTGCATTCTGTACGGAACAGGCGTTGAAGTCATTAAGGTTTGAAAGGAGCTATCAGCTATGACCAACATTTTTTTTGAAGATGAAAATGTTACTGAGGATGACCTTTATTTTATTTGTTATATGATAGAACGCGTTGCCCGAAAGCTACATCAGAAAAATGTCTATGTGGTAAATGCTGTCACAGAAAGTGAATGGCGTAGGCTGATAAGCCTTGCCAATGTACTCCACTGCGAAAATCCATTGAAATTAGAAAATGAATGGATAAACGAATATGATTTGCAGACAGGTGATTTTGATATATCAGATGTAGATCATGATTTGGTGGATAAGATTCCTACGGCAATCCAGATGGGGAAAGTATATATGCGGCTGATTATAAACACCTTGATGCCCCAAGAAGACTATGTGGATGGCTTGAGAAGAGTGTATAACGATGAAATCTGTGAAATTATTGACAATTATAATGGAAGCGCTTATTATGAACCGTCTTATGTGATTACAAGGGCTTATAACAATGGCGGATTTTAAACAATGGAGGATATCATGGTTACAATCAAAGAAATGAAAGCAGAAGACGCGCAAGCGGTACTGGAAATGATGAAAATATTTTACGATTCCCCTGCCGTTTCGCATGATGTGGCAGAAGACACGATGAAACGTGACATTGAAGCGTGTATCGGCGACAATCCGCTGATAGAAGGCTATGTATTCTGGGAACAGGAGGAGATTGCAGGATATGGCATGATTGTTAACAGTTTTTCCACAGAATTCGGCAAGGCCTGTGTCTGGGTGGAAGATCTTTATATAAAACCAGGATACCGTGGCAAAGGGATTGGCACACAGTTTCTTTCTTTTGTGGAAGAGCGTTTCCGGGAGCAGGCAGTTCTCTTAAAACTGGAAGTGGAACGAGAGAATACTGTGGCAGTGGAAGTTTATAAAAAATGTGGTTATGAGGAACTTCCCTATCTGGAAATGATAAAAGAACTGTAAATCTTCCCGCATCAGACAAGGAGGAGATAACATTTATGAGCCAGAGCCGTTCCCATAACTTAACATTCCGCTATGGCCTTTATCAGTTTACTTTTTTTCTGTCCTGTGCGGGCATTTTCGGGTTTGCCACAACCTATCTGATTGCCAATGGCTTTACGGCGGCAGAGGTGGGAATCATAATTTCGGCAAGTTATTTTCTTGCCTGTATTTTGCAGCCGTTGTTGGGAGAATTTGCAGACCGCTTTCCCTGGATAGGGCTGCCGAAGTTAATCATACTGTGCCTGGGCTGCAGCTTTTTGTGTTTTACGGTTATCCAGTTCTGCCATCTGCCGCGGACAGTTTTTGGCGCTTTATATGCAATTGGCGGACTGTTAATAACAGTTACAGTTTCCGTCAGCAACGCGCTTTGCGTATTTTACAGTGAGCGCGGGTATGCGATTAATTATGGCATTGGTTCCGGCATTGGTTCTCTATCTTATTCAGTGTCTACGTTCGGGATGGGATATGTGATTGCTTATCTGGGCACGGATTTTATGATATGGGTGGTCCTTTTGTCTTTAAGCCTGCAGATAATCATTACGTTGGGATATCCGAACATATCTGAGGGCAAGGAATCATTTCTGTCACAATCTGCGGAAACACATGATAGGGGGCAGCGTGTGTCCCTGGTTTCATTTTTCCTTAAATATAAGTATTTTATGATTACCATTTTAGGCGTCATGCCGATTGCCATGTGCCACTCCATGGCAGAAAATTACCTGTTCCAGATGTTTTTGCCCATGGGCGGCAGCAGCCAGCATGTCGGCGCGGCTTTGGCAGTTGCCAGCTTTTCGGCGGCGCCTTTTATGCTGCTGTTTGAAAAAGTACAGAAGAAAATCAATATTATGCTATTGATGCGCCTGTCAGGTGTTTTTTATGTAATGAAGGCAGTTTTGATGTTTTTTGCTTCCTCCATCTGGCAGGTTTATGCGATTGTCTGTCTGCAGACGGTTACTTATGGGTTCATTTACCCGTCCTTATTTTATTTTGCTAAAATGAAAATAGACAAAGAGGATATGGCAAAGGGACAGGCTGTTGTCGTGGCTGCGTTCACCTTGGGGACAGCAATGGGAAGCCTGGTTGGCGGCAAAGCGATAGACGTTTTTGATTTCCAGGCAATGATTCTTATCGCCGGGGCGCTGGCGGCATTGGGTACTGTCGTTATCAACTTCAGCATTAAAAAGTAGGGTATCTCTATGCAGAGAGCCATTTTCATGTTGGCTGCAAGGTCTATTGATTTTTTGAAGATTCTAGGCTATAATTGTCAGAGATTTTGAACGGAACATCAGAAAGGATTTGCTTTCATGGAAAAACGTGTAATCTCCACCCAGATACAGGAGGAGGATCAGAAGATTGAGACAACCCTCCGTCCCCAGCGTTTGGAGGAGTATATCGGACAGGAGAAAGCTAAAAAGACCTTAAAGGTCTATATAGAAGCGGCAAAACAGAGGGGGGAAGCCTTGGACCATGTGCTGTTCTACGGACCGCCGGGCCTGGGCAAGACAACGCTTGCCGGGATTATCGCCAATGAGATGGACGTGCATATGAAAATCACTTCCGGTCCGGCTATCGGCAAGCCGGGGGAGATGGCAGCTATACTGAGCGGCCTTCAGGAAGGGGATATCCTCTTTGTGGACGAAATCCACCGCCTGAACCGGCAGGTGGAGGAAGTGCTCTATCCTGCCATGGAAGATTATGTGATTGATATTATGATAGGCAAAGGCGCCACCGCGCGCTCGATTCGCCTTGATTTGCCGCATTTTACGCTGGTGGGGGCGACGACGAGGGCGGGGCTTCTGTCTGCGCCGCTGCGGGACCGTTTTGGCGTCATACACCATCTGGAATTTTATAATCCTGAGGAATTAAAGACCATTGTGCTGCATTCGGCATCCAAGCTGGAAGTGGAGATTGACGAAGGCGGCGCATTTGAATTGGCAAGACGTTCGCGGGGAACCCCGCGGCTTGCCAACCGTCTGCTGAAGCGCGTGAGGGATTTCGCCCAGGTAAAATATGACGGCAGAATTACCAAAGATGTGGCTGTTTTTGCGCTGGACCTTCTGGAAGTCGACAAATTTGGACTGGACCAGAACGACCGCAGCATCTTAATGACTATGATTGAAAAATTCAAGGGAGGCCCCGTGGGGCTTGACACGCTGGCGGCTGCTTTGGGGGAGGATTCCGGCACGATAGAGGACGTCTATGAGCCTTATCTTGTAAAAAACGGCTTTATCAACCGGACTCCCAAAGGGAGGGTGGCAACAGATTTTGCTTATAAGCATTTTGGCATAACGGCTTGAAAAAGTTATGACATCTGCTATAATGAGTGAAAGTAACTTTTGTACATATAGAAAGAAATGAGGATGATTTATGGGAGGATTTTTTGGAGCGGCAACCGCAGATGATTGTGTATTTGACTTGTTTTTCGGAATTGATTACCATTCCCATTTAGGGACGAAGCGCGGTGGAATGGTGGTCTATGGAGAGGGCGGGTTTGACCGTGCCATCCATAATATCGAAAACGCTCCGTTTCGCACCAAGTTTGATAAAGATATCCAGAAAATGTCTGGTTACATGGGAATCGGCTGTATTTCTGATTATGAGCCGCAGCCGCTTTTGGTACGTTCCCACCATGGGACATATGCCATCACTACGATAAGCAAGATAAATAATATCAAGGAACTGACCGAAATGCTCTTTGAGCGGGGGCACTCCCATTTTCTGGAAATGAGCGGAGGGGACATCAATGCTACGGAGATGGTTGCCTGCCTGATTAACCAGAAAGAGAACCTCATAGAGGGCATCCAATATGCACTGGAATCCGTGGAAGGCTCCGTTTCCATCCTTCTGATGAACGAAAAAGGCATCTATGCCGCAAGGGATAAATATGGCCGCACGCCGGTTGTCATTGGCAGGAAAGACGATGCTTTCTGCATTTCCTTTGAGAATTTTGCATACAGGAATCTTGGGTATAAGGACTATAAAGAGTTGGGTCCGGGAGAGATTGCCGTAGTTACGGACAAGGAGTGCACGACTTTATCGGCTCCGGGCAAAGAGATGAAAATCTGCACTTTCCTGTGGGTTTACTATGGCTACCCGGCAAGTTCCTATGAAGGGACAAGCGTAGAGCAGATGCGATACGATTGTGGCAAGCGGATGGCAAAGAGAGACAATGTAAGCCCGGATATTGTTGCAGGGGTGCCGGATTCCGGAACGGCCCACGCGATTGGCTATGCCAATGAATCCGGGATTCCCTTTTCCAGGCCCTTTATCAAATATACGCCGACCTGGCCGCGTTCTTTTATGCCTACCATACAGAGCCAGAGGGATTTGATTGCCAAAATGAAGCTTCTGGCAGTGGAGGAACTGATACGCGGCAAAAGCCTGCTTTTGATTGACGATTCCATTGTCCGGGGGACGCAGCTTCGTGAGACAACGGAATTCCTCTATGAGAGCGGAGCCAAGGAAGTCCATGTGCGTCCGGCATGTCCGCCGCTCCTTTATGGCTGTAAATATCTGAATTTTTCACGTTCTACCTCAGAAATGGACTTGATTGCCCGCAGGGTCATTGACCGTTTGGAGCATGGGAATGTGACGGATAAAGTGTTGGAGGAGTATGCAGACCCGGAATCGCCGAAATATGAACAGATGGTGGAGGAAATCCGCAAGGAGCAGAATTTTACTACCCTGAGGTTCAACCGCCTGGATGATATGCTGGATTCTGTGGGCATTGATAAATGTAAACTGTGCACATACTGCTGGAACGGCAAGGAGTAACACTTAATTTGTAATTCAGGGAGGAAATATAAATATGTCAGTGAAAACCAGCGCGGATGTGTTGATTGGTGGGAAAATATATACTTTGAGCGGTTATGAGAGCGAAGAATATTTGCAGAAAGTAGCAAATTATATCAATAATAAGCTCAATGAATTTGATGAGATAGAGCAATTCCGTCGGATACCGGCAGACATGAAGGCAACGCTTTTGGAACTCAACATTGCGGATGACTATTTTAAAGCGAAAGAACAGGCGGAGACATTAGAAAAAACCGT
>CANOHX010000204.1 GCA_947565885.1 uncultured Lachnospiraceae bacterium | reverse complement strand
GAAATATTCCGAACGTCCGGCACAGGATGTGCTGATGGATTCAATCGCCACTCCCCCTCCCCGGACAATCTCTATCTGCTTAAACTTGCTTCTTAACAGGTCAATCAGTTCATTGTTGCGGCGTTCCGTTGCCTTGCACTCTAAGAGAATGCTGTCTGTGCCGATGTCTGCCACCTCCACATGGAACACCTGAGCAATCTGAAACAGCTCTGCCTTGTCCTCCACCGAGCAGTCTTTCACTTTGGCAAAGAGGATTTCCTTCATATGGATGGGCATGTCGGTAAAGTCCATAACCTTTATTACCTCCACCATCCGGTTCAGCTGCTTTTTAATCTGCTCAAAAGTAATATCATCGCTGGTCACGCAGATTGTCATGCGAGAAATTGTCTCATCCTCCGTAGTCCCCACGGTAAGGCTCTGCAGGTTATAAGATTTCCCAGAAAAAAGACCGGAGACTTTTGCCAGGACGCCCACCTGATTTTCCACATACAATGCAATCCATCTGTTTTTCGTCATGAGTTCCGTCTCCTTCCCTTATTTTAAAATCATTTCCGTCATGGGATTGCCGCCTTTTACCATCGGCAGCACAATCTCCTCAGTGGCAATCATGAATTCGATGAGTACCGGCGTATGGCACTGCTTTGCCTTTTCAAATGCCGGAACAATCCCATCCTCACTGGTAACGCGGATGCCGCATGCCCCATAACTCTCCGCAAGCTTTACAAAATCCGGCTCATACTGGGGGCATTGTTCCCCGGGTCCTTTACAGTCACCCGGACAGCCTTTTCGCCGCCTCAGGCATGTTGCCTCATAACGCTTGCCATAGAAAAGCTGCTGCATCTGGCGCACCATGCCCAGATAATAATTATTGAAAATACAAACGATGACATTCGCTTCCTGTGCCATCGCCGTGGCAAGCTCCTGTATGTTCATCTGCATCCCGCCATCGCCGCTGATACAGATAACCTGTTTGTCAGGACAGCCAATCTTCGCCCCGATTGCCGCCGGAAAACCAAAGCCCATCGTGCCCAGGCCTCCCGATGTTATAAACTGCTTCTTCTCGTTCAGTTCCACATACTGGGTTGCCCACATCTGGTGCTGCCCGACATCGGTAACGATAATCCCTTCCGGAAACTGTGCATTGATTTCCTCTATAATCATCTGCGGGGTCATGCCCTTATCCCGGCGCATTTCCAAGGGGTTCTCCTTGTCCCATTCGCGAATCTTCGCCAGCCACTCGTCCGTCTCCTGGGGGACCGCCCACTCCAATAATTTCTCCAACGCCAGGTTGGCATCCGCCACAATCGGCACATCCACCACCACATTTCGGGAGATGGAAGCCGTATCGATATCTACATGGACAATCTGTGCATGGGGGGCAAATTCATTCAAGTCCCCCGTAATGCGGTCATTGAACCTGGTTCCGATGGAAAACAGCACATCGCAGTCCCCGACTGCCATATTTGCCGCATAACGTCCATGCATCCCGCTGTTCCCCACATAATAAGGGTGGTCTGTCGGTACTGCACCCTTGCCCATGATTGTCGTCACCACCGGAATTTTTGTCTTCTCCACCAGTTCTAACAGCTTACTGTTCGCCTTGGCAATATTGATGCCGCCGCCAGCCAAAATCAACGGCTTCTTTGCCGCTTTCAGCAATTTATAGCCTTTTTTCAGCTGCCCGATATGTACGCTCGCATTGGGTTTGTAGCCGCGTATAGAGACAGACTCCGGGTATTCCCCCGGCCCAATTGCCGTCTGGATATCCTTGGGCAGGTCAATCAGCACTGGACCAGGCTTCCCGGTCTGGGCAATGTGGAATGCCATTTTGAGAATCTTCCCTAAATCCTTCCTGTCACGGACGGTCACGCCATACTTGGTGATGCTCCTGGTCATGCCGACAATGTCGACCTCCTGAAAGGCATCGTTGCCGATTAAATTCAAAGGAACCTGCCCGGTGATGCACACCAGAGGGATATTGTCATAATGGGCATCCGCCAGCCCAGTCATGATATTGGTCGCGCCGGGACCGCTGGTCACCAGGCAGACGCCCACTTTGCCAGTGGCGCGGGCATATCCTTCCGCCTCATGGATCAGCCCCTGCTCATGGCGCGGCAGGACCAGTTCAATCTCTTCATGCTTATATAATTCATCTAAAATGTCGGTCACCATCCCGCCGGGATAGCCAAATACCGTATCTACGCCCTCCTCGGAGAGCGCTTTTACAAATAACTTTTTACCTGTGATATCCATTGCCATAATTTCACCTCAACTAATGGTTTTCCTGTTATTGTAACAGAATTTATTTTAATATGAAAGTCCTATTTTCTTTTTTACCTATTTTTCCAACCTATAAGTTACTGTTCACTCCCACGCCATTCGCAAAGGCGCTTACAGCGCTTTCTCGCTGCTTCACAGCTAACTTTGCTCATAAACCGGCGTTCCCTCCGTCAGCACAAATGGAGAAATCATCATGCAAGCATGTGATTATCTCCATATTGGCCGACGAGTGAACTGTAACACCTATCATATCAGCCCCAGCGTTTTCAGCAGGAAAATCCACGCTAACAGGGTAAAAGTAGACAGAAGCGTGGTCATAACGACAATGCTTGCCGTCAGCGTCCCATCATTGTTCATGCTCCTTGCCATGATATAGCAGCTCGGCGTAGCCGGGGCGGCAAGCATAATCAATATGGCAATCAGTTTTTCCCCGGTATACCCCATAGCTGCCGCCACCGGAATAAAGACCGCCGCCTGCAGAACCAGCTTGATAAAGGAAGCTGCCAGCGTAGGCCTGATTTTCGCCAACGCTTTCCTGCCCTCAAATCCCGCGCCCAAGGTCACGAGCGCCAGCGGCGTTGCCATCTGGGCAATATTGCCCACGGTCTTATTTACCAACGTAGGCAGCTGCAAGCCACATAGGGAGACGGCAAGTCCCAGGAGAATGCTGATAATAATGTGGTTTTTGAGGATGTTGACGCACGCCTCATGAATCTTGCCGGACCTGTCCATGTCCTTTTCCTGCGCTCCCTCAAAGGTCAGCACAATCACGGAATAGATATTGTACAAGGGCACTGCCCCAATAATCATCAACGGCCCCATCGCCGACTGCCCATAGAGGTTCTCGATAAAAGCAAGCCCCAGCACAGCCGCGCTGCTGCGAAACGAAGCCTGCACAAACGCCCCTGTCATGCCCTTGTCTTTCAGAAACAGCTTTGCCCCGCCCCAGATAAGCCAAAAACATACAGAACTTGAGACTGCGCAGAACAGCACATATTCCAAGTCAAACACCGCCCGGATATCCACCGATGAAATGTCCCGGAACAAGAGAAACGGCAGCGTCACATTGAAATTAAATTTGTTCGCCACCGTGACAAAATTGTCGTTCAGCATTCCGGTCTGCTTCAGCACCCATCCCAGCACCATCACCAGGAAAATAGGCAGCGTCACATTGATACTGAAAATAAAATTCTCCATCGCCGCCACCTTTTCAGCAGTTCCTGCTATATTTCACAAAATAATACTCTAAATCAAAATATGTCTGCTCTTCACTCTCCTCGCAGACCTGCCATGCTTCCTCCTTATCCAGATTCGGAAACCAGGCGTCCGCCTGATACGCATAGTCCAGCTTGGTGATAAACGCCGTATCACATCGGTCCAGCAACTGCCTGTAAATACTCTCCCCGCCAATCACAAAAATATCTTCACTCTGGTATTTTGCCAGTTCTTCGTCCAGTTCCTTTAGGCTGTGTACGCAGACCGCGCCCTCGACCTGATAGCTCCTGTTCTTGCTCAGCACAATATTCGTGCGGTCTTTCAAAGGGCGTCCGCCCGGAAAGGTTTCCAAGGTCTTCCTGCCCAGCACGACTGCCTTTCCCACGGTCATGCGACGGAAACGTTTCATGTCATCGGGAATACGCACGAGCAATTGGTTATTCATGCCGATTGCCCAATTTTTATCTACTGCTGCAATTAAATTCATAAATGCCTCCTTTGGTTTACTTCTTTGAAGCCGTTAGAAGACCTAAGGCATCCTCCCAACTCCTGTTTACTTCTTTGAAGCCGTTAGAAGACCTAAGGCATCCTCCCAACTTCGTTGGGTCCCTCCTTAGGTCATATTGCAACAGGAATGTCCCTTATCTGCGGCCCTGTCACATAATTGTCAAGCCTTACGTCCTCCCTGGTAAATGCATAGAAATCCTTTACCTCAGGATTCAGCCAAAATTCAGGCGCAGGATATGTCTCCCTCGCAATCAGCTCCTCCACCAACGGAACGTGCCTGTCGTAAATGTGGGCGTCCGCAATCACATGTACAAGCTCACCCACTTGCATGCCACAGACCTGCGCCAGCATATGCATCAGCACCGCATACTGGCACACATTCCAGTTGTTCGCCGTCAGCACGTCCTGGGAACGCTGATTTAACACGGCATTTAACGTCAGCTTGTCCTGCCCCTTCTTCTGTGTGACATTGAACGTCATGCTGTATGCACAGGGATAAAGGTTCATCTCGCTCAAATCCTGATGGACATACAGATTCGTCATAATCCGACGGCTGAATGGATTGTTCTTTAAGTCATAAATCACCCTGTCCACCTGATCCATCATGCCCTCGCGGTATTTATGCTTCACGCCCATCTGATAGCCATACGCCTTGCCGATGGAGCCTGTCTCGTCTGCCCACTCGTCCCAGATATGGCTATGCAGGTCGTGGATATTATTGGATTTTTTCTGCCATATCCACAGCATCTCATCCGTACAGCTCTTGATTGCCGTCTTGCGCAAGGTAATTGCTGGAAATTCCACGGCAAGGTTGTAGCGGCTGACCACGCCAAATTTCTTAATCGTGTAGGCGCTGCTGCCATCCTCCCAGTGAGGGCGCACCTTCTCCCCTTCGGTGCTGACGCCATTATCGAGGATGTCACGACACATATCTATAAAAATATTATCTGCTAAGCTCATACGTTCTCCTTTTATCGAAACGACATAATATCACTATATTATATAACAGAACCTCATTCACCACAATCCAAAATTTTTCAATATTTCTGTAAAAAGTTCAAGACTTTTTCACAAAAATGGTGTATACTTGTACTTAAATTATGATATTATACTATGAATTAAGGAGAATTACCATGAGTCAAGCAAAAGTAGACCGCTATAAAGAAGAGAAAGCAAACCGCAAGAAGACATTGAAGAAAGTCTTCCCTAATATCAAAGTGTTCAATGATTAATGAGAACGAACGAAAGGA
>CANOHX010000203.1 GCA_947565885.1 uncultured Lachnospiraceae bacterium | reverse complement strand
ATCTGGAATGAAGAAAATATGTTTATTTGGCAGCTTTTTCACAATCTTTAAGGCATTCGACGATGTGACGCACACATCGGAGCACGTCTTTAACTTTGCTGTGGAATTGATATAACAGACAACTGCCAAATCCTCATATTTCTCCCGCATTTCCTGAATCTTCTCAATATCTGCCATATGCGCCATCGGGCAATCCGCCTGCATATCCGGCATAATCACGGTTTTCTGCGGACTTAAAATCTTGGCGCTCTCCCCCATAAAGGACACGCCGCAGAATAAGATGACATCTGCTTCCTCTTTTGCCGCAATCTTGCTGAGATAAAAAGAATCCCCGACATAATCGGCAATCGCCTGTACCTCATCCTCCACGTAATAATGCGCCAGAATGACGGCATTTCTCTGCTGTTTCAGTTCCTTGATTTTATCTATCGTTGACATATGGTTCCCGCTTTCCCTACTCCTGTGCCAGGAATAGTCACTACTATGAATTACATAAGGATTGTTGCCTTCCTTTTCTGCTTACTATCTCACAAGAATGGCGTTCTGTCAATCCCTAAACTGACCGTCTGTATTGCAGGCTTTCCGCAAACGCTTTCTTCACATTGCTATAATGGAACCGCTCACGCGCCCTGTCCATCTGCGCCCCCAACAAGTCCGCCTGCCGCTCAAAATACTCCGCCGCCTCCCGGCAGGAGTACTCACGCCGGTTTTCTGCGTTCCCGCCTAGCAACAGGCTGACATTTCCTGCACCGTCCTCATCCATCATCCTAAAATAGCAATACCAGCACAATGACCAATACAGACTGTCAAGAGGCGTCTCTTTTTGCTCCCTTCGCTCCCGGTCATCCTGTTCTGCCAGCAAAAGCCGCTCTTTTTGCTGCGACCAGTCCCCCGCCAATGCACGGAAAAGTATATTGAACGTATCGTCAGCTTCTCCTTGCCCCGGCTTACGGTATAGTTCCTGCCACTCGGCAAAGAACCGGCCAAACTGCCCGCTCTTGCCAAGCTCCAGGCAGTTCATAAGCACAGTATCCTTCAGATCTTCCTCATTCGCCTGCTGGCATTTTTCAAAACACCAACGGTATTTGGCAGGAATCGCTTTCCTGCAAACGCGGGATACCAGTTCGACCGTCTCCTCATATTCGTTATGCAGGATATGATAGCCAAGCATTGGTCTGGCATACGTGCAGACATAACAGTAACAATAGTTGTCAAACATCGCTTTTTCCAGTTTTTTTGCCGCTTCCCTGGCCAAATCCTTATCTCTGTTAAGCCGCGCAAGCGTCATAATTTCGGTGTAATCCCCATAATTCCAGTCACTGCCGTAACGTGCCTCACACTCCCGGAAAATAGCCAGCATCCGCGCAATTTTTCCGTCATCAATCTGGGGGTACTCACAATAGAAGCCGAGAATTTTCGCTGCCAGGTCAACCCTCCATTCCCTGGCAAAAGGTCCCACGCCCTCACCTACACGCTGCTCATAATCACGATGGAACATCTCAGAAATTTTCAGGGCAAGCGAAATATTGTTTACCGTGGACCGCCGGATATACCAGAACAGTTTTGCCATATCATAGAAATAAACCTGCCAGTCCTCCTGCTCCCTGGCAAGCACAAGAATCCGTTCCATCAGCGGAACCAAAGCCGGCGCGTTGTTATCCCAGCTGTCATAATCTCCCTGGGTCAGTTGGTTCGCCCGGTCAACCATCTCCCACAATTTATCCGTTTTTACATGATTTCTCTTTAGGGATTCCAGTATCATATTTCTCCTCCCAGTCCGTATTCCATCAGCTTCATCAAGCCATGATTCAAAACGCCCAGCTCTCGCTCAGAAAGGGTATAGTGCCCGGCAAGCATGGCATGGATATATACTATCTGCACCATATTGTCCATCATTTCCGCATCCCGTACACGCGCTAACCGCTGAATCAGGGGGTTGGCAGCATTGATATACAGCTTATTGCCATACCCGCCAGAATCGCCAAACTCAAATCCTTCCAGAAATCCTGAAGGGCCGCTGTCCAAAAAGGCGCTGTCCAAAAAGCCGTCCGCACTTGCCACATAGAGAGCCGGCGCTTCTGCTGGTTCAAACTGGCGCAGCATGGCCCCGCAGCGAAATTTATCCAACGCCTGCACCGCTGCAGACAGGAAATATGCCATCTCCCTCCTCCTGCTTTCAGAGGGTTCTTCCAAAAGTTCCGCATAGGACGACTCGTCAAACATCTCCACGCGCACGCCCTGGAAATAATGTTTCAAAAGCTGCAGAAGTTTGGTGTCATAAATATACCCGCCGTTGATAAGCACCCTGGCATTTCCCACCAACGGACGCGCCCGTCGGAAATCGTCTACTTCCGCACAGTAATAGACTGGAAATCGCTTAGCCGCCTCCAAAATCTGCAGCCCAGTCAAATCCCCTATATTGGTGACAAAAGTCAGAAATGGGAAAAACAGCTTGTAAATCTGCTCATTTTCCACTGCCAGGGATTTGATTGCCACATTATGTATGATTGTCAGACGTTTCAGTTTATTGACATCAAATTTTGAGAGGTTTACAAAATACTCAAAGAGACATTTCTCTATCGCATTGCGCGCTTTGGCAAGCGCATGGTCAACGGCAAACCTTTCCCTGGAAGCCATGGGCGTTAAATGCTCGGCATTGACAATGCATCTTGTGAAAAATGCCCATTTGGGAATTAAATCTTTGCCATCCTCGGTAATCAGCATATCTTTGAGATAGATTTTATGCCTTCCCATGGTGGCTGCACTGGTCTGTCGCTCCGAGATAAACGCATACCCTTTCAGCCCCTCCCCCAAGATGGGGACTACGCCAAAAAACTCCTCTCCAAACATCATTTCTCCGAACTGCAGAATCTCTTCTCCGCTGCAGAAAGACTGCCTCCAGGGGATAAATCCATCATTGATGCGCCTATTGCCGCTGTCTCCAGCAAATTCTACCGGAACCTTAATCAGGAATCCGTATTCCTTCAAAAGTTCTATCGCCCTTTCCTCAGGATAGCGTCGCGCCATCTTCCTGCCTAACTTCAATTCTATGCGGGTGCCAGGCTCAGAGATTTCCGTGTCAGCCATCACCTGGTAAGTGCCATCGCTCCTGCCAAGCCACTGCCAGCCTTTCTCCTCCCGCACGGAACGGCTCTTCACCACAATCTCATCTGTCACCAGAAAGCAGGACAGCAGCCCGATTCCAAATTGCCCGATAAAACTTGTGCGCTCCATCTTCCCCCGCTTGGATGACTGCCCAATGACCGAGAGGAATGTATGGATTTCCTCGCGCGTAAGCCCAATTCCATTGTCCGAAAATACTAGGTTTGCCTGCCCATCAGTGTCACCATGGTATGTAATCTTAATTTTGCCATCCGTAAACTCAGACTCCAGTTCCCGCCGCGCCGCAATAGCGTCCACTGCATTCTGCAGCAGTTCCCGCAGGAACACATCCCCGCTGGAATAAAGATTCTCACTCAGAAGGCGGATAATGCCTTTCAAATCCACCTGGAAACTGAAATCTTCTTCCTTTTTTGCTTTTTTCCCTCCACTGCCCATCTTTCGTCTTCCTTTCAGCCTATATCAATCCTATTTCTTTAACGTCTGCAGCAAAGCTTCCATCGTCTCTTCCATGTCTTTTTCATTGGCATTGCTGCCCATATGCCCGATACGGATAACTTTTCCGGCAAGGCTGCCGAAAGAGCCCGCCAGCAAAATATTGTGCTCTTTTCGCATAATATCCAAAATTTCCTGCGCTGTTGTCCCTTCGGGCACATCGAACACTGTCACTGTACTGGAAAACCCGCTCTGTAAATGCAGCTTCAGCCCAGCCTTAATCAATGACTTCCTGCAAGCTTCTGCTATCTTCGCATGACGCGCCAGCATATCCTTATCTGCGGCAATATTGTCCATGGCTTGGCGCAGCCCGTAAATATCGCTGATTGGCATCGTGTAGGGAAACCATTTCGCTTCATAATATCCCTCAAAAACCTGCAGATTGGCATAGAAAGAGGCAATCGGGGTTTTCCTCTCTTCCATCGCTTTCTTCGCATCCGCGCTGACAGTCACAAACGTCAGCCCCGGCGGTGCGGAAACTGCTTTCTGCGAACCGCCGCAGAGAATATCTATCCCCCAATCATCCACACGCACTTCCTCCCCAAACATGGAGGAGACGGCATCCACCACTGTAAGGATGCCATATTTTTTCAGAAGCGGGCAAAGGCTGCCGATATCATTCAGAATACCGCTGGGCGTATCGCAGTGCACCAGCGTTGCATATTTATAATCATGGTCTTTTTCCAGAAACTCCGCCAATGCCTGCGCATCAATAGGATTTCGTCCATCCACCGTATACATCTGCGGTATGCCGCCATACAGGGACACAAAATCAGCAAATCCCTTCCCAAAAATCCCATTGTCCAATACCAACACTTTATCGCCCGGTTCCGTCAGGGAAGCACAGGCAGCTTCCAACCCCAGAATTCCTTCTCCGCTCAAAATCAGAGTCTCATTCTCCGTGTACAGCAATCGGCTGATTAAATTACAAGTTTCCTTATAAAAATCAAAAAACTCCTCATCTATGTCCGGGTTTCCGCACTCCCTTGCCCGCGCCAGACGCACATTTTCTCGCACCTGGGTGGGACCCGGCGTCATCATCTTATACATTGCAGCCTTCCTTTCCCTTTCAGATTTGATATTGTCAAACTGTCCCCACGCTTTCCCGCACTACCAAGGTAGCCGGTACAGATATCCGCAAGGGGATTTCACCCTCTCCTGTCGCCATCCTTTCCATCAGCCACACTGCATGTTTGACCATCTCCTCAATATTGATATGGATTCCTGAAAGCTTGGGCTGCATCATGGTTGCAAGCGCTGTATCATTGTAACTCAGGATACTGAAATCTTCCGGCACCTGATAGCCCATTATCTGCAAAGCACGAAATACTCCCAAAGCTGTAGTTTCATTATATGTAAAAAATGCAGTAGGCCTTTCTTCTGATTCCTTGAAATTTTTCACATACTGCATAATCTGTTCTGCAACATCGTCTCCTTGCCATTCTGCATCCAGCAAGAGGCCCTCCGCTTCTTCTTCATACCGCTTCATATAATCCGTAAAAAACTTCCGGCGCAATTCCGGCGCCTGCTGGCAGGTGGAATCTGTGGAAAATTCCGGTCCTACAAATACAAGCTTGCGGTGTCCCTGCCGTCTTTGACCGCATTGATGGCGGCTTCGTTTATCATATTGGCAAGGT
>CANOHX010000202.1 GCA_947565885.1 uncultured Lachnospiraceae bacterium | reverse complement strand
GCAATCCCATGCTTTCCTATGCGCACTCCGGCGCGTATAATATCTGTCGATATTACCATGAATTGCTTCGCAATCCCATGCTTTCCTATGCGCACTCCGGCGCGTATAATATCTGTCGATATTATACCATACTGCTGCTCCTGCCTGCAATTACCTGTTTTTCCCATAAAATTATTATCTGATATTGTCGATTTAGCGCGAACGGTAATCATATAGCGCGAACAGCAAATGACATCATACATGCTACATGGTAAAATATTAAAAAAATGAAAGCTCCAAGGAGATGCTGGCAATGTTTTTACAGATACTGTCTTTCCTGCATAATTTAACAACCATGCTGTTCGGCATTTTTATCTCCGCATTCTTTCTTGGAACGAAACAAAACTTCAAGAATTTCTGTACGCTTCTTTCCTTTTCCTGTTTCGAGGGCAGCTTGTATATTTGTATCTGTTTTCTGTTGGGCACAGCAACGACTGACCGGCTCTATGCCCTCATCATACATATACCGCTGATTCTGTTTCTAGTCCTGTATTATGAGTACTCCGCCCTTTCTTCCTGCATCTCCGTATGCTCGGCTTATCTGTGCTGCCAGCTTAGCAACTGGATTGGGCTGCTCGCATTGGCGCTCACGGGCGCACCGTGGTGTTATTATGCCATACGGATACTGACCACGCTGGCCACGTTTTTCCTGCTATGCACATACGCATGCCACACAACGGAGGCAATCTTTGCCAAGGAGAAGCGGGAACTTTGCATTATCGGGTTTCTGCCTTGCGCTTATTATATCTTCGACTATGCCTGTACCAAACTTTCAGACCTTCTCTATTCTGGCAATCAGACAATTATTGAATTTATGGGCTTTGTTTTCTGCATCTCTTATCTCTCATTTCTGTTTGTATATTTCCGGGAATATGAGAACCGGCAGGAAATAAAACAATATAGCGACCTGGTGGAGATGCGGCTCTCTTCCATCCAGAAAGAAATTGAGCAGGTAAGGAAGAGCGAACAAATGCTCGCTATCTTAAGGCATGACATGCGCCATCATCTGAACATTATCCTCACGCAGCTTCGGCATGACAATACGCAGCAGGCCATTGACTATATCCGCGAAATCAGCAATGCCTATGACGATACCATGATTACATCTTACTGCAAAAATGAAATGGTCAACTCTGTCATCTCCATTTACCAGTCACGATTTTCAGACAAAGGAATTGCGCTGGACTGCAGTATTTCCATAGGCGCAAATCTCTCCTGCCCGGATACCGCGGTTTGCACAATCCTATCCAATGCTCTGGAAAACGTCATGCATGCGCTTGAAAAAACAAAACTGAAAGACAAACGAGCCAGCCTGCTAATGTTTCAGAAAAGAAACCATCTTCTGTTTCAGATTGAAAACCCTATAGAGCAGATTCCCAAATTTGTTGATGGCATGCCGGTTTCCAGCCAAAAGGGACACGGCATCGGCGTAAAAAGCATTGCATTCTATGTAGATCAGCTAAACGGAACCTATCATTTTTCTGTTTCCGAACACTCTTTTATTCTGAAAATTATTATTTAGAGGTGTCATTATGAAAATAGCGGTTTGTGACGATGAAAAACAATTTATTGACGAAGTCTGCCTTTTACTGGAATCATGGGCAAAAAAACAAGACATCCAGCTATCTCTCTTCCGTTTTACAAATGGAGACGACTTAATTGACGCCCATAGGAGCGAATGCATGGACCTGATACTTTTAGATATCATCATGCCGCTCTTAAACGGTATGGAAACTGCCAAAGAACTCAGAGGCAGCGATGCGGCAGTTCCCATCATCTTCCTTACTTCTGCAAGGGAATTTGCTGTTGACTCCTATGAGGTGCGGGCATTCCATTATCTTCTTAAGCCGATTGAGGCCTGCAAGCTGTTTCATGCTCTGGATGACTTTCTTAAAACAGTCTGCCTGTCCGAACATAGCTTTACCGCAAAGACGGCAGAAGGCTTCTGCAAAATTATGCTTGCCGATGTTGACTATCTTGAAGCCCAAAACAAACATGTTCTTATATATCTTTCAAACGGCAGGGTCGTCGAAGTTTACCAGCAGTTTTCCAAATGCGAAAAAATATTTTCAGCAGACAGCGGCTTTTACCGCTGCCACCGCAGCTATATCGTTAATTTAAATCATGTAGAACAATTTTCTAAGACCTCGCTGACTACAACCTGCCATGCAGCAATACCGATTTCACGAAACTGTTATGCAGCGTTTAAGGAAGCCTATTTTGTTCACATGTTTGGCTGAAAAAACAAAGGGGCTGTGAAAAAACTCCCTTTCCTGTAATACAAATATATGGAACCGGAACACTATCGCTCGTGTTCCGGTTCCATTTTTTCAGCTATTTATTTTTGACTGTAATTTTTACCTGCTTGCATATCCCATTATGTGCGTAAATGTAAATCGTACATTTGCCTTCTGCTTTCGCCTTGACTTTTCCGGCCTTAGTCACTGTCGCAATCTTCTTATTGCTTGATTCATAGCTGAGCGGCCTGCATTTTGGCGTTGGCTTTTTCTGTTTCGCTATGGAAGCTTTCAGTTTCAGCGTCTTGCCTTTCTTTAAAGTCAAATTCGCCTTGCCCAGCTTTATGCTCTTAGCATTTACCTTCTTGCCGCCGTTAGTAACAATGTGGATTGATTTGGAGGCAGAAACGGTAACCAGCTTTCCTCCTACTTTTTTATAAGCGCGTACGATAAAGCGGTAACCTTTGCCCTGATTCAGTTTCTTGGCTGTATAGCTCTTGGCATTTGCTTTTGCTATCGTTTTCACAAGCTTATATCCGCTCCGCTTACCGCATTCTCCCTGGTAAATAAGATAGCCGTCCGCCCCCTTAAATTTCTTCCACGTCAGCTTTACCTGATTGGCAGTTACCTTGGAAGCCTTTGCCTGCAGCCCGCCAAATGCCGAGCCTTTTACATCTTTATCGGAAGTAGTATTTAATATCATCTCTTCCGTCAGGAGAAGCGTATCCAGCTCAATGCCCTGTTTTCCTGCATATTGCAGAAGCGAAACGGCATCTTCTTCACTCACGCCCAGTTTTTCCGTCATGCTGCCCACCTGTTTCTTTTCTTCCGGCGTAAGGTTGTTCTTGGGGCCATCCGTTTTTCCTGGCTCTGTCGGCTTCCCTGGCTCTGCCGGCTTTCCTGGCTCCGTTGGCTTCCCTGCCTGCTCATAAGCTTTCCTTGCGGTATCCAGAGCATCTTTCATCTCATCGGGCACGAGCGCTTTTTGCGCATCTGTCAGTGCACTGTATGCATTTTGGGCTTCCTCAATCAGGGCTTTCTTCTCTTTCGCATTATCTTCTGTAACTGCCCCAATCGCTTTTATCTTTTCAACAGCCTCTGCCGCCTTTAATAAGTCTGCAGCGCCCTCCAGCTTCGCTTTCGCATCTGTCTCCACGAAATCTTTCTGCGAGTCTGTCAGATTTTTGTAATCATTTATTAAAGATTCTAACTCATCTTTCCTAGCAATGGCATTTTCTATTGTAATATTATCCCAATCTTGCCCATAGATACCATCTTCTACTTCCTGCCCTTTGACACGGTCGCCTTCCAGCTCCGGTTCATATGCATAGTAGGAGAGGCTGTTATCCGCGGCTGCCTCCTGAATCCTTTCATTTTCTACATAGCGGGCAGTAATCGTATACCGGCCTGCTTTCGGAAATCTGCATTCTGCTTCTGCGCTCCCCTCCTCGGATACGGTCGCCGTATATTCCCTCACATTGGAAGCATCATTCTGGTCGGCTATGGCAAATGCGATGCTGCCGGCAGGACTAACTCCTTCTTGTGCCCGCACCTGTGCTGACAGTTTCAGGACGTCTCCATTATAGACAGCAGCCCCGAACTCGCTGGAACGGTCGGCAGCCCCATTTTTCTTATCTGCGCTGATAACAACCTGCACCCCGGCTTTGCTTACATGCAGCGTTACCGGTTCGGAATACAGACGGTACAGGCGGCTGTCAACTGCAACATAAGCGCCGCAGCGGTACTGGTAACCGTCTAATTTGTCAAGAATCTTCCATGTATAAGTGTTCTGGTCTGCGCCATCTGGCAGTTTCCGCCATCCGCTTCCATCGTTTACCTGCCAAATATACTGGTCAATCTCACTCTGTGGATAATTCTGCGTCACCCGGCTTGCCGTCAATGTCAGTTCATTTCCTGCCAGATAACTCTTCGTGCTATCGAGCCCATCCAGTTTGATAGCAACGTCAAACTCTGGAACCGGCGTAGTCGTCGCAATCTCATCGCTGTATACGCTGCGGATGGAGTCATCCGCATTACATGATGCCACTACATAAGCATAAGTCTGATTCTGCGACAGTCCCTGATGCGTAAACCGGTATGCGCCCGCTTCGTTTGCAGCTACCGTCCCTACTTTATTATATTCTTTCTTGTTACCGCTGCCGGATACCTGATAAACATTATAATGGTCTGCCGCACGGCCGTTTGCATTCCATGTAAGCGTAATGCTGTTGCTCTTTACCTCCTCAAAATCTAAATCGGAAGGCGCGGAGGACGGAATCTGGTTGCGGTTTGCATATCTGGTATAATATCCGACCACTGGCACGTACGTGCCGTTCATGCTGGCCATGTAGGAGACAAGCTTCCATCGGTAATCGTAGTTGCCATATTCTTTCTGCGTCATGTAGCCCGGGCATTTCGGGAGGTTCGGGACCTGCCCGCTGTATTCGCAGCCATTCGTCGTTGTGCTGCTCCTTGTCGCCGAATTTTCTGTGGAAACAGAAACCCCTCCCTTGACTTCACTGATGGTTACCGTCAATTCCGAGGAAAACTCGCTGCCGATACTGGTCGTCCTGGCATTTTCTTCCGTAAATGCGATGGTCTGGCTTGGTGCGGAAGATGATGCGGAAATCGCCGTGCTGCTGATGAATCCATCTCCAAGGTCACCGTTATCGCCTGCATTTGTCCTGCCTTCCAACACGGAATCCAGATCTACCGTTGTTTTTTCTGCCAATTCGCTGATATTGCTCACATATGTTTCCGGACGCCCCGGACTGTAACCGTCTGGCAGCGCCGTCCCATACAGGGGCTGCAAATCTTTACATCCTGCGGCAATCTCATCATATGTTTCTGCCGATACGCTGGTAATAATCGGCGTCTGCGGAACGCAGAAGAAATAATCTTCCCATCCGCCTTCCATTTCCTGTCCCCATTTCAGGCCCTTGCTTCCTTCAAAACCTTCCATCTGGGATTCTATCTCCTGCAG
>CANOHX010000201.1 GCA_947565885.1 uncultured Lachnospiraceae bacterium | reverse complement strand
GCAGGACCCCTTTGCACATATGGAGCGCGGTAGTTATGACAGGGAGCGGGAAGAGCTTTTTGCGCAGTGGGGCGCTTTCCATGAGAAAGCTTACCGCACCATCAAAGAAGGCGATGTGATGCTTCCCTTTGCTTATATGCTGCGCAGGCTGGGGCTGGATGAGTTTGAGCAGTACCTCGCCTGTCTTGCCATAGCGCCGGAACTGAATCGGGAGTTTGAGCGCATGTATGCCTATCTCCAGGACGACCTTGCCTGGAGGTATCCATCCCTGGATTTGTGCGTCAAAATGTATGTGATGGATGAGAACATACAGAATATGCTCATCCACCGCGTATTTGCCCGCCGGGAAATCCTGTGCTGTGTGTTTGGTGCAAGGCCCATGACCCAGGAGAGTGAAAGGTCCTGGCAGTTTAAGCTGAGGAAAGATTTGATAGACTTTGTGTTTTTCTATGAAGCTGATTTACTGGATAGGAAAGCAAATTACCGTGTCGTTCTTCCCTTTGCAGCTGCTGAGGAAGAATGCAACATTAACCGTGAGGTATCAGAACAAATTGTAAAGCGCATGCAGGATGGGGCGGATGCTAAGGAGGATGGACAGGAAATGCGGCTGTTCCTGCTGCGGGGAATGTATGGCAGCGGGAAAAAGATGCAGGTAATAAAGGCGGCTGGCAGCCTGGGGCAAGCAGTTCTGTTTGTAGATTTGCGGGCGTTAACGTGCCAGAAAGAAGAGCAGATGGCAGAAGCGGTCTGCGATGCTGTGGTGCGTGCCGTCTTAGACCGGGCAGTTTTGGTATTTGAACATTGGGAATTGGTCTGGACGAAAGAGCAGAAGAGCCGTCAGATGGCGCTGGAATTTTTGCGCAAAGCGTCTCTGTTTTTTGCACAGGCATTCCTTACGGTAGAGGAGGGTCTGGGCGAGGATATTTTTGGCGGGGAATACCCGCAAGGGTATGAGTGCGAAGAATTCTACCTGCGTTTTCCCTCCATCCAGGAGCGGAGCATATTGTGGAAATCTTTCTTGGCGGCGAGGAAAATGTTCCTCAAAGAGGAAGAGATTGGTGATAAATTGGCGGCACAGTTTGATTTCTCACCGGGCGTGATTAAGGAGGCAGCAGAGGCGGCTTGCAGACAGACGCAGATACAGGGACAAAAGGAAGTCTCTGCGTCTTTCTTATACCGTGCCTGCCAGCAGAAAATTTCCCATCGGTTAGGAGAGCGTGCCAGCCGGGTAAATGCGGCATATACCTGGGACGATTTGGTGCTTGAGGATGGACCTAAGGAACTTTTGCGCCAGGCATGCGGACAAATATCCTGCCGCGGCAAAGTCTATGAAGAATGGGGATTTGAACAGAAGGTTGCCTATGGCAGGGGCGTTTCACTCCTGTTTGCAGGACCTCCGGGGACTGGCAAGACTATGGCGGCGCAGGTACTTGCCCGGGAACTGAATCTCGAACTGTACAAGGTGGATCTCTCCGGCGTCCTGTCGAAATACATTGGGGAGACGCAGAAGAACCTGCGGGAGATTTTTGACGAAGTGAAAAAGAGCAGGAGCATCCTCTTTTTCGACGAGGCGGACGTGCTTTTCGGAAAGCGCGTGGACGTTTCCGATGCCAGGGATATCAGCGCCAATGCGCAGACGGCGTATCTCTTGCAGAAAATGGAAGAATACGATGGCATCACCATCCTTGCCACCAACCTGATGCAGAATTTTGACGACGCCTATAAGCGGCGCATGAAATTCATCATCCGCTTCTCATTTCCTCAGGAGGAACAGCGCAGGCAGCTTTGGCAGAAAGTGTTTCCCCAGCAGATGCCGCTTGATAAGGATATCGACATTGATTATCTTGCCGGCAATTTTGAACTCTCGGGGGCAAGCATTAAAAATATTGCTTTAAACGCGGCGTTCATTGCTGCTTCCCGAAAGGAGATTACCGGCATGGAACATATCATGCAGGCTTTGCAGCAGGAATATGAGAAATCTGGAAAAATACTTGGAAAAGCAGAGCTGAAAGAGTATTATATTTATAAGACATGAGGTAATGATTCTCAATCCCGGTGGCAGCGTTGAATGAAAGCAACGAAGTCCGGTGGAAATTTGGGCAAGGAGATTTGCCAGAATACAAGGCACTGGTGCAGCAGAACTTAATCTCTGTTGTATCAGGCACGCAGAATGGAGGAAATCATGAATAAAGAAGAGTTGCGGGAAGGATTAAAAAGGCTGGAGGCATATGTAGGCGAGCAGGGAATTAAGAATATGTTTCTCGAGGAAGGAAAAGAAGCGGCGATGGACACGCTGCTGCTGGGTTTGGAGATGGAGGAAGATTTGAGCATAGACATTAGCTGCAATTTTGTCTATGCGCCGGATTTTGGCAATGTCCTGCAGTATTATGGACAGTTGGAACTGACTTCCATCATGGAAGAAAATCCCCAGGCGTTCACAGAACTGAATATCTATCAGATGATCAATGCGCTGAACAGGGAGCTTCCAGTCGGGCAGTTTCTCTATATGCAGGAAGAGGCAGAGGAGCAGGTACGCCACCTTATCGGCATCCGCTATACGATGCTGACAGATTTGGACGATGAGGCGGAACTGGAAAAATGTTTCAGCATTGTGGAAATGCTCATGAATATTTATGAGGTGCTTTGCAGTACCCTCCTGCTGTTGATGGAGGGCGAATCTTTGGGCAATGCCATGGATATCATGGCAGGTTTAATGGAAGAATAATCTGTAAGGTGAAGAAACCTTTTTCCTGAAGAAAATTTACCATGGCATTGGTTTCTTTGGCAAAGGAGAGGATGCTTCTTGTGCCGATACCGTGGTTATTACCTTTCCGTGAAACAGGAAGCCCATCTTTGTCAAGCAGAATAGTTTTGCTGCATGTGTTGGAGAGTTCCATCAGGTATTGCCTGCCGACCATGCGGCTTTTTAGTTTGACGACACATGGTCCCGATTCATTCTTACAGGCGTTCAGCGCGTTTTCTAAGGCGTTGGCAAGCGCAATGGAAAAGGAAAGGGAACTGAATCTGCCAGAGGGAGGGGCAAGGAAAGATGTCTGTACCGTTATGCCCTCATTTTCGGCAAGTTCCAGGTAAAAGGTCAGCACAGCATTGATGGTATAATCTTGACAGTAAGTTCTGACCTTGATTTTGCCGACGGCTGTTTCCAGTTCGGATAATACTTGCCTGGCTTCGTCCACAGAGCCGTTTTGCAGGCAGGTATTCATGATATTGGCAAAATGCCGAATGTCATGGCGCAGTATTCTAAGCTTCTCTTCGGTAGCATACATGTTTCTGGCCTGGGTTTCCATCTTGGAAACCTGCAGCGTCAGGATATCTTTCTGATGGGAAATCATCTGGAACTGATATTGCCGCAGGATGCTTTGATAGACAAAAACATAGACCACCAAAATTAATAAGAGGATACCCCCAAGGTACAGGATGCGCTTGGGTTCTTTGGTATAGTAGATGGGGTAGTTTACCACAAAAAGCAGCAACGCCGTAAAAAATACTGGAATCAGCGATAAGGAACCCCAGCCAATCTGCACGGCTTTCGTCAATTCCAGGAAAGGTCTGCGCAGGTATCTGTATTCCAGGAATATTGCAAGCGCATAGGCAGCGGTGAGTATCAGAAAATAACTGATAATTCCGCCTTGGACAGCAGTATTTATCAGAAGCGTAGCTATTGCCAGTATGTAAGAGAACATGACCTGCGTGGCATAATTAAACACGGACAAGGCAGGGGAATTGCAGTCCATAGCGTATGCGAGCGCGATGGCGGGCACAGAAATCGTGAAGAACATGCAGCGGGTGAATGTGAAAAATCCAGCAAAATGGATGATGAGCCCGGTGCTTACGCCAATCCATAGCAGATAGATGCCAAATAAGCACAGTACTTTGCGAGCGTGGTATTTGAAAGAAGCTAGGCTTGACATCATGCCCAGCGTGAGGCTGGTAATCAGGATTACGCGGATAATGTTGACGACTATGCTGTTTTCACAGAAATTCCCCAATGTCATATCATTTCTCCCTCCCTGAGCCAGTAGCTGATGTAACTTTGCTGAACCTTTGCCGTAAAGGAGCGGGCAACGGGAATGACATCGCCGGTAGTCAAAGACAGCGTGTTGGTTGCCAGGCTGCTCGCATAGTTCAGGTTTACCACAAAGGACGTGTGTGTCTTAATAAAATTAGGCTGCTCTAAAAACGGCGCCAAAAACTGGTTGAAGCTGGAACGCAGGTACATGCTTTTGATATGCCGCCCATCTGCCAGGTAAAAATGGCAGACATGGGAAAGCAGTTCCGCATATACGACCAGGTGAAAGGGAATCTGCCGGATACCATCTGCCGTTTTAAGGATGAACATGTTGCTGTTTTGTTGTTCCAGATGGTTTGCAATCCTGTCAAAGATTGGAAACAGGACGTCTTTTTCCACGGGCTTGCAGACATAATTAAAAGCATACAGGCGGAATGCATCTGAGTAATAATCTTTGCTTGAGGACAGATAGACAATCAAAGGTTCCGCAAGCATATGGCAAAGCTGCTCTCCCAGAGTTATCCCTGTCATATCCGGCATCAGGATGTCAAGCAGGAAAAAGTCAAAGACCTCTCCTCCGGAAACGTCATCGAGTAAGTGAAAGGGGGAGTGGAATGTCTTTAATTTTATGTCTGGTTTATTCTGTCTGCGGGACCATTCTCGACTCAGATTTGCTGTCTTTGTTAAATCTTTTTTGTCATCGTCGCAGATGGCAAGACGAAGCATTTTTATACACCTCTTCCGTACTGATTTTTCATATAAATTATATTATTTTTATGTATGCATTGCTAGATTTTGGGATGAACAATGTTTTTTTGGGGATAATTTTATTTTTCTATCCATCTTATTTGTTGCAAAAATTGCATAATTGGTGTAAATTGCCCCAAAAACCAAAAATTTCGTTAGGATAGGATAGGCGATAAGGCATTGCGGGCCGTCATTTCACGAGGATGGATAAGGAGACGAGATGAGCAGGACAATAAAAAATAATGTGTATCTGATAATTTTCTGCGGCATAATGGGAGCCGTGGCGGGAAGTGTGATATGGGCATTTTTAAAGGCGATGTCCCTGGGCATCGGTTTTTTGTGGGAATGGGTTCCAGAGCGTTTTCCCATCCCCTGTTACCCCTTGCTAGTGTGTACCATAGGCGCTGCCCTGATTGGCTGTTTCCGCTGGAAATTCGGGGATTACCCGGAGGAACTTGATACGGTGATGGCAAAGGTAAAAGCTGAGAAAAAATATGAT
>CANOHX010000200.1 GCA_947565885.1 uncultured Lachnospiraceae bacterium | reverse complement strand
AAAGTAGAGGCTGCATTTACGGAAGTGGAGACCTCTAAGATTAAAGTGACATTGCACAATACCACAGTTAATGGGCAAAAAGTAGCAGTGGCAGTTACCGATTGGAAGCTGTCAGGTGATTTACCGGCAACAGAGGAGTCAAAGGCAGAACTGACAAGCAAGATTTCTGAGGTTGAGGCGGCTTTAAGTGGTCTCAAAGAAGAAGATTACGTTGCTGAGAGCTGGGCAGCATTGCAGAAAGCGCTTAGTGACGCTAAGGCAGTTGCAGGCAATGCCAATGCAGGAGTGATTGCTAGCGCTGAGGCAAAGAAAGCATTAGTGGAAGCATATGCGAAGCTGGACAAGAAAGCAGATGAATCAACGAAAAAGGCATTGGAGACACTGATTGCAAAATATGAATCTGAGCAGGCAACCTACTCAGCTGCAAGCTGGACAGAATTTGCCAAAGTACTGGAAGAAGCTAAGACAGTACTGAATGGGGGTTCTGGAGCGACAGCAATCAATACAGCCAAGAGAGATATTAACGAAGCAGCCAAGAGTCTGGATAAAAAGGCAGAAGCCAGTGCAGTTAATGATTTGAAAGCTGCTGTAGCAAACTATACAGAAGCACAGTATACAGCAGTAAGCTGGGCGAAATTCAACGATGCATATACTAAGGCAGATGGTGTTGCTAAGAGCGAAGATCCAGGGCAGAAAGAAGTCGAAGAAGCAGCCAGCGGATTAGAAGCAGCTTCCTCCAAGTTAGATAAAAAAGCTACGGAAGCATTTGTATCAGCATTGAAGGGCCAGGTAGCATCCTTTAAGGAGGAAGAGTATACGGCGGACAGTTGGAAACGTTTTGCTTATACTTTGGAAGAGGTAAGGGCTATTGCAAATGGTTCAGATCCAGGACAGAAAGTAATCGATGCCGCTAAGATTTCTCTGGAAACAGCAGAGAATAAGCTGGAAAAGAAAGCGTCAGCTGCCTCAGTAAGTCAGTTAAATGAGGAGATAGATAAAGTAAAGAATTCCTGCAGCCAGGATGACTATACAAAGGAAAGCTGGGCAGATTTCGTTCTGTTATTAGACAACATGAAGAATTCCGCAGAAGGTGCAGCTGCAAGCCAGACGGCGGTAGATGCATTGATTGCCGGAATTGATGATACGAAAGCGGCATTGGATAAGAAAGCATCCGCTGCAGAGGCACAAGAATTCCAGAATACTTTGGATACCTATAAACAGCAGTATAAAAAAGAAGATTATACAGAAGCAAGCTGGGCTGAGCTCGAAAAAGTTCTGAAGAGAGCTGAAGAGGTAGCGAATGACCCAGGTGAGAATAGCATTAAGAAAATACCGGGAATGTTAGAAGACGCCTCCAAAAAGGTAGTAACAATGGCATCCTATAACAAAGCAGCAGCAGCAGTTGCCGAAGCCAACAACATGAAACAGGAATATTATACGGCAGACAGCTGGGCAGAATTTATGGAAGCAGTGGCAGAAGTCCAAAGAGTTATGGATAACAAAAATACTACACAGGCACAGATGGATACATTGCCGGCTGCTTTGGAAAAAGCAATGGGCAGTCTGGTAGAAGTTCCTGCAAGTGAGCAGACAGTAAAGGATTTAGGTACGCTTGTTACAGAAGCGCAGGGTAAGTATAACCAGACGAAATATACGGCAGACAGCTGGAGCAAGTATAGCGCTGCTTTGGAAGTGGCAAAAAATGTCGCAGCAAATCAGAATGCAACACAGAAACAGGTAGATGAGGCTATGGCGGCATTAGAGGCAGCAATTAAAGGACTGAAAGAGGGCGCCGCATCGCCACAGCAGACCACAGTTGACAAGAAAGCCCTGAATGCATCTATCACGGCAGCAGCAGCTAAGAAGCAGATTGACTATACGCCAGCAACCTGGACGAAACTTACATCAGCGCTTACAGCTGCACAGAAAGTGGCAAACGATGCCAAGGCAACACAGGCACAGGTAAATACGGCGAAAGATAATTTAGATGCTGCAGTGAAAGGACTTGTAGCCTTGACAGCTTCCTCTACCAAGAAAGTAACTTTGGGCGTGGGAGAGACATATTCCGTAAAGACCAAGAACTGCACATATCTGAGTTCCGATGCAAATATTGCCAGCGTGACGAATGGTGTGGTAAAGGCGAAAAAAGTGGGAACTGTTGTTGTCAAAGTCATTCCAAGCACAGGAAATAAGGCGAAGGTATTCAATATTACGATTAAGAAAGCGCCGAAGAAGATTGCTAAAGTGACTTTCAATAAGAAAGCAGTCAAGAAAAATAAGGTAACGCTGAAGAAAGGTAAGAAAGGAACGTTCAAGGTAACCCTGCCTAAGGGAACTGCCAGCAACAAGATTACTTACACTTCTTCTAAGAAGAAAGTTGCCACCGTCAGCAAGAGCGGTGTGGTAAAAGCAAAGAAGAAAGGCACGACGACAATTACGATTAAGACTTTCAATAAAAAGACTAAGAAGATTAAGGTTACCGTAAAATAATATCTTGCAAATCATGTATATGAAGTAACGATAGGGCTGCCGCATCGGCTGGGAATTCCAGTCAGGTGCGGCAGTCTTGTTTTTAGGGAATTATTTCCTGCATAACCTGACATAATAAGTAAAAAAGTCATCCGAAAGGAACAGGAAATTATGAAAGAAAAATTGGTAATCCAGCAGGGATGGATTCATGACGCTGTCCAGCGTAAATCCTATGTGGCGGATATTTTGGTAGAAGAGGGGAAGATTACGGAGATTGCCCCAGTGCTCAAGAGCAGAGGGATTAAAAGGGCAAAAACAATTGATGCGTCTGGTCTGCAGGTGTATCCTGGTTTTGTAGAAGCGCATTGCCATTTGGGGCTCGATGGTTACGGTGTGGGGTTTGAAGGGGCAGACTTTAATGAGGTGACAGATTCGCTTACACCTCAGCTATCCGCCATAGATGGCATTAATCCTCAAGATGAAAGCCTACGTCTTGCCATGGAGGGAGGCGTTACCTGCGTGGCAGCAGGACCGGGAAGTTCGAATGTGCTGGGAGGGACGTTCACGGCTTATAAAACAGCGGGAAAACGGATTGACGATATGATTGTGAAGGAAAAGGTTGCCATGAAGTGCGCGTTTGGGGAAAATCCTAAGACCTGCTATAAGGATAAAGATAATTATTCCCGCATGAGCACGGCGTCTAAATTGAGGATTATGCTGGAAAAAACGCAGGAGTACCTGGCAAGGAAAGAGGCAGCAGGGGACGATATTCTCAAAGCTCCGCCTTATGACCCCAGGCTGGAAGCTCTGATTCCTGTCATTGAGGGTTTGCTGCCGTTAAAAGCTCATGTCCATCAGGCAAATGATATTTATACGGCAATTCGTATTGCCAAGGAATTCCATTTGCGGCTTGCGCTTGACCATTGTACAGATGGTTCCCTGATAGCAGAGGATTTGGCAAAGGAAGGATATCCGGTGGCGGTAGGTCCTACTTTAGGGCATGCGACCAAGTTTGAACTGAAAAATAAAAGCTTTACCACGCCAGGAGACCTTGCGCGCGCGGGCTGCCAGGTATCTATCATCACGGATTCTCCGGTAATTCCACAACAATATCTGGCATTATGCGCCGGGTTGGCCGTAAAATCCGGTATGGATGAATTTGATGCCTTACAGGCAATCACAATCAATGCCGCCAGGCATATTGAAGTGGAAGAGCGGGTTGGCTCCCTGGAAGTTGGCAAAGATGGAGATTTTGTGATTGCAGCCGGCAATCCCATGGTATCATCTACTGTCATCCAGTATGTCATTATTGACGGAAAAGTAACATATGCTTTGGAAAATGTACCGAAAGACAGAAAACTGCCTTAACGAAAGAGGAACTTGTCTAAAGGTAAGAATTGCAGTCAAATATCCCAGCACGCTGCCCTGTAGATACATTGCTTGAGGTAATAAAGAAGTGTCCAGAAAGGAAGACTGTATAAACGGAAGGAAAGCGCTGCCTTGCGGCAACGCTTTTGGGGGAGTAAATTTATGAAATGTTTCATGGGGTGCCACATCTTGGGCGGTGGCACCGACCACATATATATGTAATATAACTATCAATTAGTTATTTGTTTTTAGTCGAAGCTGATAACGGTGCGCGCTTATGTTTGTGCCATCAACTTCATTTGATAAACCAAGTATAAAAGATAATTGTGTGCAAAGTGTGGACAATTTCTAAAAGAAAGATAAAGATTTCGAAAGAATTTATGAAATAGATTATGAAATATATATGGACATAGAAAGATAAAAGTTATTGCATTGATGCAATAAAAATATTTTATAATAAAAAGTTTTTATTCTACAGTATAAAAACTGTAAAATAGTATAAAGTTTTTATATTAAAATACAAAAAATATTGAATAATCTAAAGTTTTTATATTATAATATATAGGAGGTGATGTTATGAGAATTATCAGGAAAGAATATTTTCAGCAGTTACTGGGATGGAAAGACAAAAAGGTCATTAAAGTAATCACTGGAATCCGGCGGTGCGGGAAGTCCACATTATTGAAGTTATTTAGAGATTATTTGCTGGAACATGGTATAGAAGACAGCCAGATAATCAGTATCAATTTTGAGGATTATGAATATGAAGACCTGTGGGAGCCGAAAGTTTTATATCAATATATAAAAGAACGCATTTGCCTGGACAAAATGACATATCTTTTTTTGGATGAGATTCAAAATGTCAGGGATTTCCAGCGTGTGGTGGATAGTTTTTTTCTCAGGGATAACATAGATATTTATATGACGGGTTCTAATTCTTACATGCTGTCCGGGGAACTGGCAACCTTGCTGACCGGAAGATATGTACGGATAGAAATGCTGCCGTTTTCATTTGCGGAGTATGTGCAGATGAATGGAATGGAGAAAGGGGCAGAGGAAGCTTACCGAAGATATATTGAGACTAGTTCTTTTCCCTTTGTATCGGAGATATTGTCTGATTCCAGGCAGATACAGGATTACCTGCGGAGCATTTACGATACGATTATCCTGAAAGATGTCGTTGGACGTAAGAAAATTGCAGATGTGATGATGTTGGAGAGCATCATACGGTTTCTGGCAGATAATATCGGCAATCCGCTATCCACAAAGAAAATCAGCGACACAATGACTTCCAATGGGCGTCATATCAATGTTAAGACGGTGGAATCCTATCTAAGTGCATTTATGGAATCTTATGTTATTTATCAGGCAAAGCGGTTTGAGGTCAAAGGGAAGCAGTATCTGAAAACGTTAGAAAAGTATTATATGGCAGATATTGGGCTTCGCAGGGTTTTGCTGGGACATTCTGGT
>CANOHX010000199.1 GCA_947565885.1 uncultured Lachnospiraceae bacterium | reverse complement strand
TAATATGTGCATCCACAACCATCACCTCCATATATTTTGCTGCGATATATCGCAGTACGATAGTAAAATTATATCGCAGTGCGATATAATTGTCAATAAAAAATCAATTGCCAAAGAATATTTTCCCTGCATTTGCAGACAATAGCTTTAAATATGTGTACTTTATGATACCTGGAGGAAATGATATGAGTGGGAAAAGCGAGAAAAGACCCTTTGGCATGAGAGACAAGCTGGGGTACATGTTTGGAGATTTCGGAAATGACTTCACGTTTATTTTCGCGAGCTCTTTTTTGATGGTATTCTATACGAATGTTTTGGGGATTGACCCTAAGATGGTAGGTATCCTCTTCGTGGTGGCGAGAGTGGTGGATGCCTTTACCGATATCGGCATGGGGCGGATTGTGGACAGGCTGCCGGCGGCGAAAGACGGTAAATTCCGTCCATGGATTAAACGCATCTGCATTCCGGTGGCGTTTGTCAGTTTCCTGATGTATCAGTCGGTACTGGCTCCGGCTTCCATGACCGTGAAAATTATCTATATGTTTATCACCTATATTTTGTGGGGTTCCCTGCTGTATACGGCAATCAATATCCCTTACGGCTCTATGGCATCGGCAATCACCGACAATCCCAGGCAGCGCGCGGAGCTGTCTACGTTCCGCTCTATGGGAGCGACATTTGCCAGCGTTGTAATTATGGTTGTTGCGCCGATGGTCGTTTATTACACGGATGCCAATGGCAACCAGATAGTAAGCGGCAGGAATTTTACGATTATTGCCGGGGTATTTGCCGTGTTGGCGGTCGTGTGCTATATCCTGTGCTACCAGATGACTACGGAGCGTGTGGAAATCAAAAAGAAAGACAACGGCAAAATGCCGGGTGCGGGCGAGACCGTGAAAGCCCTTGTATCCAACCGCGCCTTGCTCGCCATCATCGGGGCGGCAATTTTCCTGCTGCTGAGTTCCCTGCTGGGGCAGTCTATGAATAATTACCTTTTTGCAGAATGGTTTAAGGACACGAATGCGCTTTCGGTAATGGGGTTTGTGGGCGTGCCGACGTCATTGCTTCTGGCGGCGTTTACCGGCAGGATTTCGGAGCGTTTCGGCAAGAAGGAAGCCGGAGCGGCAGGCATGCTTTTTACGGGAATCATTTTTGTGCTGCTGTTTTTCTTTAAAGTGAAAAATCCCTGGGTATTCGTTGCCATTACATTTATTGCCAATTTCGGTATGTACTATTTCAATATGGTCGTGTGGGCGTATATCACGGACGTCATTGATTATCAGGAAGTTAAGACCGGTACCAGGGAAGACGGTACGGTGTATGGCGTGTATTCCTTTGCCAGGAAAATCGGTCAGGCATTGGCGGGAGGCGTCAGCGGGTTTGCGTTGTCAGCGATTGGCTATGTGTCTGAGCCGGGGGCAGTGCAGACCGATGCGGTGCGCGCAGGAATTTACAATATTGCCACGATTTTTCCGGGCGTTTGTTATATCATCGTGGCGCTGATTTTGATTTTTGCATATCCGCTGAGCAAGGGCGTAGTGGAGAGAAACGGAGAAATCCTTGCTGAGCGCAGGAAGGAGGAACTCTCATGAAAAGAATGAAATTATCATTCCGCTGGTATGGCGAAGACGATAAGGTGACACTGGAAAATATCCGCCAAATTCCCGGTATGCATACCATTGTCACGGCAGTGTATGACGTGCCGCCGGGGGAAGTTTGGCCCATGTCTTCTATTGAATCACTGAAAAACCAGATTGAAGAGGCGGGGCTGCATTTTGAGGTGGTGGAGAGCATTCCGGTGCATGAGGCTATCAAGCTGGGAAAGCCGGAACGTGATAACTATATAGAAAATTACTGTGAAAATATCAGGCGCGTGGCGGCGGCGGGCGTAAAATGCATCTGTTATAATTTCATGCCGGTTTTCGACTGGACGAGGACGCAGCTGGACCATGAGCTTGCCGACGGCTCCACCTCTTTGGTGTATTACCAGGAACAGGTAGATGCGGTAAATCCCTTGCAGAGTGACAGTGATTTGACGCTGCCAGGCTGGGACCAAAGTTACAGCCGGGAACAGCTGAAGGACGTTGTGGCAGAGTACCAGGCGATGACGGAGGAAGATTTGTGGGCGAACCTGCAATATTTCCTGGAGCGGGTAATCCCGGTTGCCGCTTCCTGCCATGTCAATATGGCAATCCATGAGGACGATCCCTGTTGGAGCATTTTTGGCCTGCCGAGGATTATTACCTGTGAGGAAAATCTGGACCGTTTTCTCAAGTTGGTGGATGACCCGCATAATGGCATTACCCTATGTACCGGTTCCCTGGGGTGCTCCTGCCGCAATGACGTGGTGCATATGGCAGAGAAGTATGCTTCCCAGGGCAGAATCCATTTTGTGCATATGCGCAACGTCCAGGTGCTTGATAACGGTTTTGAGGAGCGGGCGCATCTATCGGAATGCGGTTCCCTGGATATGTATGGGATTATGAAAGCTTTGTACGACCATGGATTCTGCGGCTATATCCGCCCGGACCATGGGAGGATGATTTGGGGAGAGACCGGGAGGCCCGGCTACGGTCTGTATGACCGGGCATTGGGCGCGACCTACCTCAACGGCCTGTGGGAAGCGATTGAAAAAGGAACGGAAAGAAAGTAAATATGCAGTTATGGAAAAAAGGAGTAGAAAGAAAGTAAATATATAATTTTAACAGATAGAGAAGGGAGAACAGAAATGAGCGTACCATTTAAAATAGATTTACAGGGAAAAGTAGCAGTTGTTACCGGGGCGGGAGGCGTCCTGTGTTCGACAATGGCGGGAGCGCTTGCGGAATGCGGGGCGAAAGTTGCCCTCTTAGACCTCAATGGAGATGCGGCAAAGCAGTGTGCAGATAAAATCACCGCAGCGGGCGGTATAGCCAAAGGCTACCAGGCAAATGCACTGGAAAAGGACAGCCTGGAGACAGCCCATATGAAGATTCTGGACGATTTCGGACCTTGCGACATCCTCATCAACGGCGCGGGCGGCAACCATCCCCTGGCGACTACCGATAAGGAATATTTTTCAGCAGAGGATTTGGAAGAAGACGTCAAGACTTTCTTTGATTTGGGACAGAGCGGCGTGGAGTTTGTATTTAACCTTAACTTCATCGGCACGCTTCTGCCTACGCAGGTGTTTGCGCGGGACATGGTGGGCAGGAAGGGCTGCAATATCTTAAACATTTCCTCCATGAACGCGTATGCTCCACTGACGAAGATTCCTGCGTACAGCGGGGCAAAGGCGGCAGTCAGCAATTTCACGCAGTGGCTTGCCGTGCATTTTGCAGAAGAAGGAATCCGTGTCAATGCCCTTGCGCCGGGATTTTTTGTCACGAATCAGAATGAGAAATTACTGTACCGTGAGGACGGAACCCCTACGGAGCGCACTGGCAAAATCCTGGCGGCAACGCCGATGAAGCGTTTTGGCAAGACCGAAGAGCTAATTGGCAGCGTGCTCTTTTTCCTCAGTGAGGAGGCGGCAGGGTTCATCACCGGGGTGGTGCTGCCGATTGACGGCGGCTTCCTCGCTTATTCCGGGGTGTAGCTTATGGGAAGGAAGAAATATCTGCAGGAAAATTTCATGCTGTCCACAGAGACGGCGCGTCAATTGTACCACACCTACGCAGAGAAGCTGCCCATTATTGACTATCATTGCCATATCAGCCCTAAAGCAATTGCTGAGGACTGGCAGTTTGACAATATGACGCAGGTATGGCTTGCGGAAGACCATTATAAATGGCGGCAGATGCGCAGCAACGGCGTGGAGGAAAAATATATCACTGGGAATGCCACGGATTACGAGAAATTTGCCGAGTGGGCAAAGACCCTGGAAAAAGCAATTGGAAATCCGCTGTACCACTGGAGCCACATGGAACTGTGGCGTTATATCGGCTACGATGGCGTCCTCAATGAGCAAACCGCACAGGAGGTATGGGAGTTGTGCGAAGAGCGCCTTGCGCAGGAGGATATGAGTGTGCGCGGGATAATACGCGCGTCTGATGTGAAGCTGATGTGCACTACGGACGACCCGGTGGATAATCTGTGCTGGCATCGGGCAATTGCCAGGGATGGCTCGGTAGGCTTCCAGGTGCTTCCTACCTGGCGGCCTGACCGCGCCCTGTCCATTGAGAAAGATGATTTTTCGGATTACATGAAAAGGCTTTCTGCTGTCTCCGGCATAGCCATCCGTAATTTTGCCGACTGGAAAGCGGCGTTAAGCAAACGCATGGATTATTTTGCAGATATGGGCTGTGTGATTAGCGACCATGGGCTTTTGTACGTGCCGTGGTCACCGGCAAAGGAAGCAGAGGTTGAAAAGATTTTCCGCATGGGCCTACAGGGCAAAAAAATTCCCCGAAAAGAAGAAATGAAATTCAAGACAGAAGCATTAATCTGGCTGGGCAGCGAGTATGAGAAGCGCGGCTGGGCGATGCAGCTTCATTTTGGCGTAACCAGGAACAATAACTCGAAAATGTACCGGGAACTTGGCGCAGATACCGGGTTTGATGGGATTTATAACCGCGTTCCGGTTACCAAGTTATCTTCCTACCTGAATGCACTGTGTGAGAAACAGGCGTTGCCCAAGACAGTCCTCTACAGCCTGAATCCCGGAGATAACGCGGCTTTGGGCGCATTGATTGGTTGTTTTCAGGAATCAGGCGCGGCGGGCAAAATACAGCAGGGCAGCGCATGGTGGTTTAACGACCACAAGCATGGCATGAGAGAGCAGATGGAATCCCTTGCCAGCCTGGGGCTTTTGGGAAATTTCATCGGTATGCTGACAGATTCCAGAAGTTTTCTGTCTTACACGCGCCATGAATACTTCCGGCGCATTCTCTGTGATTTGATTGGCGGCTGGGTCGAGCGCGGCGAATATCCCGATGACAGGGAATGGCTGGGCAGGCTGGTTACGGATATCTGTTATAACAATGCGGTGAGGTTTTTTGGATTTTCAGATATGGACGGCGGGAATTAATTAGCCTGCAAGGATACCTGGTTTATAATGAGAACAGCATAGAGAAGGGGTTGTCGCACTCGCATGAATTACAAGCTGCGAGTTGTGCGGCAGCCCCTTTGTTCTCTTATAGGAAAGACCTTGTAACGCTAAAGCGTGAAAGTGCCTTCCTATAAGATAAAAAATAATATGCGCACTCGCACAAGAGGTATATATTGCTTCGCAATTGTACTCGGCGCGTCAAAGTGTGCAAGGTCTGCGCTTCGCTTCGGTCCGCGCTGAACGGACATCCACCGGATGTCCAGCGCCCTCAAGATTCAGGGGTAGGGGAGCCCCTGTGGGCTTGCCCCCTTTGTTCTCTTATAGGAAATTCCGCCCTTATGTGGCATAAAGAAAAACGTATGT
>CANOHX010000198.1 GCA_947565885.1 uncultured Lachnospiraceae bacterium | reverse complement strand
GGGGGCGTTTGACAATGTGGAAGTATATAATTATGCCAAGACAGCAGCGGACATTGCCTATACGGAGACTGTCTCTGTAAATTATCAGGCCAAAGAAGGAGGCAGGATTGCGGGCAGGGCACAGCAGACTGTCATCAAGGGCAATACGGCAAGCAAGGTAACTGCTGTCCCGGAAGAAGGCTTCCGGTTTGTGTGTTGGAGCGATGGCAGCAAAGAGCCAGAGCGTCAGGAAGTTATGATAGGGAAGGACGTTACGGTCACTGCTATTTTCGGGAAAGAGTCTGTGGAGCCGGATAGTTTAGTTGCTTCCTACGATTTTGAGACCCTGGATGATATCTGCGTGGAGGACGGCACGAAAAACGGTTATCCAATTCGTCTGCGTGGGAATGCGCAGATTGTTAAGGATGATATCACTGGCAGCAATGTGCTCAATATAAATGGAGCGGGAGAGACTTTTGGTGAATTTGAAGAGGGCATGTTCGATGGCATGGACGAGATGACCGTGCTTATGGATGTAAGGTCGTATATGGGCGCAAAGACAAATTTCTTTACGTTCGCGGTCGGGCAGGATATGGAGAAATACCTGTTTTTCAAGCTGGCGGATACGCAGCTGAGGGGAGCGCTGACAAATAACGGCAATGGCGGGGAGAAGAGTGCGAATGCAGCCATTGAGGGAAGCCTAGGAGAATGGACCAATATAGCCCTTGTCATCAAAGGGAACAAACTCCAGTTATACAGGGACCAGGAACTTGCCGCGGAGACGGATATTACAGGCGTTTCTGTTTCCGGGCTGGGGCAGCAGGTCAGGGCCTACCTCGGGAAATCATTTTATCCGGCGGACGCTTATTTTAACGGTTCCTTTGACAACCTTAAGGTGTACAATTATGCCATGACAAAGGAGGAGCTTGGCGAAGCGTCCAAGGTAGAGTATGTCACAGTCCGCTATGCAGCAGAGGAAGCATACGGCAGCGTCCAGGGTGAGACAGAGCAGCGGATTAAGAAAGGCTCTAAGACACAGGAGGTGGAAGCAGTTCCCAAGGCGGGCTACCGTTTTGTGCGCTGGAGCGATGGCATTGCAACAGCCAAACGTCAGGATACGTTTGTGTCGGCAGATAAGTCGGTGAAGGCTGTATTTGCGAAAGCAGACAGCAATGAGAATGGTCTGGTTGCAGCCTTTGATTTTGAGGCAGATTATGCAATCTTTGCGGCAGACACCAGTTTGCAAGGGAATCTTTTGGACTACCATGGCGAGGCAGAAGTCAAAGAAGATGCACAGCTTGGTTCCAAGGTTCTGAGTTTGAATGGTACGGCAGATACCTTTGCCTCACTGCCGCAGGGATTATTTGACGGTATGGACAGCTGGACCTTGCGCATGAAGGTGAAGCCGGAGAGTACGGAGGGTAATTTCTTTACATTTGCCGTAGGTATCAACGACCAGAAATATCTTTATTTCAAGACCATGGATAAGGCGATGAAAACTGTCATTACATCGTCCGGCGGCGGTGCGGAACAGGTTGCTCAGGGCGGCATGGATTCATGCACTGGAAAATGGCTGGATGTGACGATTGTGGTGAAGCCAGACAGTATGCAGCTGTATGAAGGAAAATCGCTTATTGCGGAAAAGAGCGGGGTTACGGCAGCAGTTTCTGATTTGGGCGAGAACCTCAGCGCATTTTTCGGCAAATCTTTCTACGGTGCGGATACCTATTTTAAAGGCTGCTTTGATGATATTGAACTTTACAATTATGCCTGGAAATCCAGCCAGATTACTGACAATGCCGGGGCAGTGAAAGAAAAGATTGCCGACTTTTCCTTGGAGGATGCACAGGGGCTCAAAGGGAGCGGCGCAACGGCATCCGTAGTGGGCAATGCAGAGTTTGTGGAAGATGAAACGCGTGGAAAGGCAATGTCATTTGACGGAACAGGCAGCAGTTACCTTACGGTGGCGAAAGAGGACGGCAGCAGCCTGCTTGCGGATGTGGAAGAGCTTACGGTAGCTTATTATAGCAAAGCCGCTCGTGCCGGAGGCAATTGGACGATGTATGCGGCGGCAGATGAGGCTGCTCCTGTATATGAAGCGGAAAAATATATCGGGATAATAGACGGAATGAAGGAAGTCAAGGTGGAGCGTTACTGGAAAGGCAGGAAAGAGGAACCGTCAATGAGTGCAGCTAACGGTGAGGGCTGGAAGCATGTGGTTGTCGCTTTCCATAAGAACCGGACAGTACTATATGTAGATGGAAAGCAGCTGGCCGCTATGGACAGCAATAACAAAATCCCTGATATTGTGGGCAGTAATGGAATTTTCCAGATTGGCAGAGCGAACTGGGGAGATGGTGAATATTACCAGGGACTGCTGTCTGGCTATCAGGTGTACAATTATGCCATGACTGCTGAGGAAGTGCAGCGGTTTGAGACGACCGGGGAACCGTTGGAGCCAGAAAAGCCAAAGCCGGATGACACGAAGCCGGATGATACGAAGCCAGATGGTTCCAAACCGGGGGAAGAAGAAAACGTGACAGTTACTTACCAGGCGCAGACTGGCGGATCTATCCAAGGAAAAGCTAGGCAGACAATCAAAAAAGGAGGAGAGACAGAAGCAGTCAAGGCAGTGCCAATAAGCGGGTATAAATTCCTGAAATGGAGCGATGGTAATGCCAGTGATTTACGCAAGGATACAAATGTGCAAAAGAGCCAGGAAATCACGGCGCTGTTTGTGCCCGAGACTGTAGCCGTCAGCAAGGTTAAATTAAATAGAAAGACGCTCACGCTCGGCGTGGGAGAAAAATTTACCTTTCAGGCAGCAATCAGCCCATCATCAGCAGAAAAGACGCTGAAATGGAAATCCAGCAATGAGAAAATTGTCAAGGTATACAATACCGGCAAGGTGACGGCGAAGAAAAGGGGCAAGGCAACGCTCACTGCCACCGCCGCCAACGGCATACAATCATCCTGCCGGGTAACCGTCAAGAAAGCGCCGAAGAAACTGAAACTCAATGCTAAGGAAAAAACACTGAAAAAGGGCAAGAGTTTCCAAATCAGGGTCAAACTGCCAGCGGGTACGGCCAGCAACAAGATTACCTACAAATCCAATAAAAAGAAAGTAGCAACGGTTTCATCAAAAGGAAAGGTAAAGGCTTTGCGCAAAGGAAAAGCAACGATTACCGTAACGACCTTTAACCAGAAGAAAGCAAGAATCATAATTACCGTTAAATAATCTATGTATATGGGGGAAATATGTGGTTTATGAGCATATTTTTTCCGTTGGCACGATATATATAAACAGTCCAGCGATTGCCGTTGTTATGGCAGCCGGCTGGGCTGTTTGAAAATTAATGGGAAAGGGACAGATATGGAAAGTGAAAAATTTGAAAACCTGCTGAATCTTGCCTTGGACGCCACGGAGCGAGAACGTGAGAAGTCTTTAAATCTCGGCGTGGGCTATGAGCCGGAGGAGAAACGCTGGGAACTGATTGTCAAATATTCTGGCGATATCATGCGGCTTTCACGGGAGAATCCGCAAATCCGCGTGGATGAACTCAGCAACGAGTATGCCATCTTAAATGTGCCGGAATCGGCAATGGATGAGGTGGCAGATGCGGTGGAAGTAGAATATGTGGAAAAGCCTAAGCGTCTGTATTTTGCGGTGCGGGAGGGCATACAGGCATCCTGTATCACGCCGCTGCAGGGTGCAAGGTATAATCTGACAGGAAAAGGGGTGATTGTGGCGGTTCTGGATTCCGGGATTGATTACAGCCACCCCGATTTTCGTAATGCAGATGGCAGTACAAGAATTCTTGCGCTATATGATGAGTCCCTGGATAGGGAATTTACGGCGGAACAGATTAATGAGGCCATAAATGCGTCAAGTGAGCAGGAACGTTACCGGCTAGTGCCCAGCCGTGACACCTCCGGCCATGGCACACATGTAGCGGGCATTGCGGCGGGAAACGGCAGGGCTTCCGGTGGCGTTAACCGTGGCGTTGCATACGAAAGTCCGCTGTTGGTCGTAAAGCTGGGAACGGCAGAACCGGATGGGTTTCCGCGGACAACCCAGCTTATGCGCGCCCTGGATTATGTTGTGGAAAAAGCATTGCAGCTCAGGATGCCCATGGCAGTCAATATGAGCTTTGGCAACAATTATGGCTCGCACAGCGGAACAGCGCTGCTGGAGAGCTATATTAATGATATGTCAAACTACTGGAAGACGACTATCTCAGTAGGAACTGGAAATGAGGGAGCGGCAAGAGGGCATACTTCAGGAATTCTCGTGGAAGGGCAGGTACAGGAAATAGAGCTGGGCGTGGGGGATTACGAGACGGCTTTAAGCCTGCAGGTTTGGAAATCCTATGTCGACCAATATGACATTTTGCTGGAGCATCCTTCCGGCAGACGGATAGGGCCTATCCGGCAAATTCAGGGACCGCAGAGATTCATAATGGGACAGACAGAAATCCTGCTCTATTATGGGGAGCCGAGTCCTTACAATCTCTACCAGGAAATCTACATTGATTTCCTGCCGGCTTCTTCTTATATTGATTCTGGAATCTGGCGGGTGTTGTTGGTGCCGGAACGGATTGTACGGGGAAATTATGATTTGTGGCTTCCAGGTCAGACAGTTCTGAATCAGGGGACTGGATTTCTCTATCCAGTGGAGGAAACGACGCTGACCATCCCTTCCACAGCGGAAAAAGTGATTTCTGTGGCAGCCTATGATTCCAGGTATAACCGGTTAGCTGAATTTTCCGGGCGTGGATATACGAGGCAAACGAACCAGATAAAACCGGATTTGGCAGCGCCTGGTGTATCCATCAATTCAGCGGCGCCTGGCGGTGGATATGCGGTACGCAGCGGAACTTCTATGGCAACGCCCTTTGTCACGGGCAGCGCGGCGCTGCTGATGCAGTGGGGGGTCGTGGAGGGCAATGACCCTTACCTGTATGGTGAAAAAGTCAAGGCATATCTGATAAGGGGAGCAAGGCAGCTGCCGATTCTGCCGGAGTATCCGAACCAGGCCCTGGGTTGGGGCGTGCTGTGTTTAAGGGATAGTCTGCCGGGGTAGAATGGGGGAGGTTTTTGGGATAATAAGCACTTTATTTTATGACATATGGTGTCATGTAAAGTGTTTATTGTGCGTTGATCGGATGCTGTATTGCCAGTTGACAAATCTCAAAGTGAATAATTGTCCTTAAATCATAGTAGAACTTGTAAAGAAAAGAAACATATGTTTGTGAAATGATTGAAAAGATAGAGATAATATGATATGATTTTATATATGTAATAGGGTTTTCGGCAAGACAATACGGGAGAAAAAGAATGGGAAAAAATAAGGTAATTGTGGTGCAAAACATTAATATTACTGTTTTAGAGGAAAATTTTGATGATTATATCTGTATTACTGATATTGCAAAAGCCAAAGTC
>CANOHX010000197.1 GCA_947565885.1 uncultured Lachnospiraceae bacterium | reverse complement strand
TTATAGCGTTTCCACGGTGGCGGTGGTGGTTGCTAAGACTAGATGCGGCGGAAGAAACCAAACAGGATACGCCGGAAGCCCTCCAATATGAATCTGAAAACCCTGAAATTGCAGCTATCGAAGAGATACAGACCGGCGGAGTAAAGATATCTTCCAGCGGATCTAAGTCTGCCTGGATTTCTTCCAGCAGGGATACTTTGCATTCCCCAAGCAGCGTTTTCAAAAACGGCAGCATCTGCAGGGAAGATTTGAACGCAATCAGATCCCGGGGATTTGCCGTCTGGTAGGTCACCCTGCCAATCAGCCGCTCCAAGTCATAGATAGGGTTCAGGTACTCGCGGATTTCTTCCCGCACCATGGCATTCTCTTTTAGCGTTTCAATGGCGTCAAGACGCCGCTCAATCTCCGCTTTCTCAATCAGGGGCTGCTCTACAAAGCTGCGGAGCAGCCGTGCGCCCATGGCTGTTTTTGTTTTGTCCAGCACCCATAGCAGGGACCCTCTTTTCTGCTTTTCCCGCAGAGTCTCCACCAACTCCAGGTTGCGGCGCGTGGAACTGTCGATAATCATGTATTTTCCGGTACTGTATAACTGCAACGAAGTCATATTTGCTAGATTGTTTTTCTGCGTCTCATAGAGGTATTTCAGCAGAGCGCCTGCCGCAACCGTTCCAGATTCGTAATCCTCAAGCCCCAAGCCCTGGATATCGGCAACCTTAAAGTGGCTAAGCAGCGTACCTTTGGCTGTCTCATCGCTGAAATACCAGCTGTCCAGCGAATAAATAGCGATATTCAGCCGGTGCTTCAGCTCCTCAAAATCCATGCCCGTCATATAGAAAGCCTCATTGCAGATAATCTCCGAGGGCGTAAATTTATGTATCTCGTCTAACAATTTTCTCTCCGTGTCCAGCTCGGTCACATAGTAATCCCCGGTCGTAACGTCTGCAATGGAGACGCCATAGCGGTCGGCAATATAGACGATGCACATGATATAATTGTTTTTCGTCTCATCCAAAGCCTGGGTATCCAGGTTTGTCCCGGGGGTCACAATGCGTACGACCTCCCGCTTGACTAAACCTTTCGCCATTTTGGGGTCTTCCACCTGCTCGCAGATTGCCACCTTGTATCCCTTAGCCACCAGCTTATTCAGGTAATTCTCCACCGCATGGAACGGCACGCCGCACATAGGGGCGCGCTCTTCTAACCCACAGTTTTTCCCAGTCAGCGTGATTTCCAGTTCCTTGGATGCCGTCAGGGCATCTTCAAAAAACATTTCATAGAAATCTCCCAGACGGTAAAATAAGATGCAGTCTGGGTACTCTTTTTTCGTCTCTAAATATTTCTGCATCATCGGCGTCATTTCTGCCACAATCAATCCCCTCCTTTGTACTTTTGTGCAATCGCTTCCGCTACTTTCATGCCATCCATGGCGGCAGACATAATTCCTCCGGCATACCCGGCGCCCTCCCCGCAGGGATAAATTCCTTTACGGTTGCTCTCAAATTCCTCATCTCTGGTAATCCGTACCGGTGAAGACGTCCGGCTCTCCACCCCGGATAATATGGCATCCTTACGGTCAAATCCTGGGATATGATGTGCAAATTTATGCATGCCCTGACAAAAAGATTCCCTGATTTCTGCTGGGAAAAGTTCATGCAGCGCGCCAAACTCATGCAGACCCTTGATTTCTGATGAAAAGCTGCCATAAGTTTCCGATAGCTTTTTGCGCTCAAAATCACCAAAAAGCTGCTGAGGCACTTTGCCCTTCCCCAGCTCAAAAGCTTTTTTCTCCAGGCTGCGCTGGAATTGTACGCCAGCAAGCGGTCCCTCTGCGCCAAAATCATCCGGCGTCACCGTGACAATGATAGCGCTGTTGGCATTTTTGCCGTCTCTTGCACTATAACTCATGCCATTCGTGGCAATCTGTCCTTCTTCGGAGGAGGCATTGACCACATAACCGCCCGGGCACATACAAAAAGAATAGACGCCGCGCCCATTTTCAAGGTTTGCCGTCACCTTATAGGGGGCAGCCTCCAGAATTTCCATCGCCTTTTTCCCATACTGTGTCTCGCTGATCATCTCCTGCGGATGCTCCACGCGAAGCCCTACGGCAAAGGATTTCGCCTCCATCTGCAATCCCCTTCTCTCAAGCATGGCAAAGGTATCCCGGGCACTGTGACCTACGGCAAGCACCGCCAGTTTCGTCTCTATGCTATGAATTTCTCCTGTCGTTTGGTTTTGGCATACCACGGCACAAAGGTTTTCCTGCAAAAACTTCAAATCCGTTACGCAGGTGTCAAACAGATAGGCGCCGCCCCATGATTCTATCTGCCTACGCATACTGCAAATCACAGTCCGCAGGATATCCGTCCCTATATGGGGTTTTGCCTGATAAGAGATGGACTCCGGCGCGCCATGGCGGATAAATATGTCCAATACCTTTTTATTCCTGCTTTTTATATCTTTCACAAGCGTATTCAGCTTCCCATCGGAGAATGTTCCCGCGCCGCCCTCGCCAAATTGTACATTGGTATGGGGATTTAAGATATTTTGCTGCCAGAATTTCTCTACCTCCCTGGTGCGCTCCTCCACAGGCTTCCCACGCTCAATAATCAGGGGACAAAAGCCATGCTCCGCAAGCAGATAAGCACAAAACAATCCAGCAGGACCGCTGCCTACAATGATTGGCGGATGCTCCAATTTATTCTCCCCGCTTTCCGGAAACTGGTACGGCACATCCTTGGCCTGCGAAATCTGGTTCCCTTCTGCCCGCCGCAGGACGTCTGCTTCATTCCTGACGTTGACCTCTACCGTGTAGACATAACAAACCTCACTTTTCCTACGCGCATCGATGGACTGTCTGCGAACCGTATAGGAAATAACTGCTTCCTGCTGAATCCGCAATATTTTGGCAATTTTCTTCAATAATTGTTCCCTGTTATGGGTAATTGGCAGCTTAAGCTGCTGAATCTGTATCATAAGTACCTCCCTGGCATCAAACTATCTTGCAGACCGAAGCCGCTGAAATTCCGGCTATATGGCCGCTGCTCCACGCCCACTGCAGATTGTAACCGCCACATAGCCCATCCACATCCAGCACTTCCCCGCAAAAATAAAGTCCTGGCACCAGCCTTGATTCCATGGTCGTGGGATTGACCTCATCTGTGTCTACGCCACCCGCGCTAACCTGTGCATTGTCAAATCCTTTCGTGCCGATGATATCTATGCGTAAACACTGTGCCCGCGCTGCCAGAACAGCTAATTCCTGCACAGTGCATTCTACAGCCGGCTTGTCCAAAGCTATCTGTGCTTCTATTAAGATCACCTTGTTCAGCTTATCTGGAAAAAGCCCTGTCAATGCCTGAATCGCCGTTTTCCCTCCGCCATAATGGCAGAAACGCTGCACGAACAATTCCTGTGCTTCCTCCCTGCTCAAATCCGGCAGGAAATTCAGAGCAGCAAACACATCTTTTCCCTGAGATAAGGCGAAAGAAGCATAACGGCTAACCTGAAATGTAGGAATGCCGGATATACCGAATGCTGTCATCTGCAACTCTCCTACATCTTCTGCCATTTTTTCTCCATCTATGTAAAGCTGGACTTTCCCATCTGCACGAATTCCTGCAATTTCTTTCAAAAACGACTGTTTTCCTTGCAATTGGACCAAAGCCGGCACAATATCTGTCAATTTATGTCCAAACTTCTCAATATATAGATTTCCGCTGCCGTCGCTCCCCGTTTTTTTGGCAGCTTTTCCACCAGTGGCAATAATACAGCAACTGCTTTTGAAAATTCCCTGTTTCGTATGAAAAGAAAACTGCTCGCTCTCCTTTACAATTTCGCGGATACCGATGTTATACTTTATCCTTACATTCAGTTGCCTACATTCCATCAGCAGCGTTTCCACCACCGAGATGGCCTGTCCGCTTGCCGGATAATAATAGCCATCCCGCTTCTTCTTTGGATAAATCCCCAGTTCCTCAAAAAACTTCAGCGTTTCTGGGAAACCGAACTGACGGAGCGCGGGCAATACAAAGGCAGGGTTCTTGCCATGATAATAAGCAATTCCCTGCTTCTCGTTGGTGAAATTACATTTTCCATTGCCAGTTGCCAGGATTTTTTTGCCGGCCCTGTCCATATGTTCCAAAATCAGCACATGCGCCCCTTTCCTTGCAGCAAAAATCCCTGCTGTAAGCCCGGAAGCGCCCGCCCCTACGATAATAATATCAAATTGTCTGTCCATAAATAATCAAATCCTTATGTCAAATTACACTGACGTACAATACAAGATTTAAGAACGGCGTGGAAAAACCACATGTTCCCTGGTCTTCTTAAGATAACATTCTCCATCATAACAGCCACACTCATATAGACGTGACATCAATGTCCTTATAAAAGGGGTAAGCTGATAATACATTCGTGATTTCTCCCATAAAATGCTTTCAATGTATGCTCTCTGCTTCTGTTCGAGCACCTTTAGAGATTGCTGCATCTTTTCTTTTCCAAGCCCAAAATCACATGAAATAAAAGAATTTTCCTCGCCGTTTTCCTCTGTCTTCCTGTTTAGAAACTGTAAAAATTCCCCAGATAAAGAATAACGGAATATACGCTTCTGCCAGGAAATTTCTGCTGCCTCTGTACCTGTTTCGGTAATCTGTCGAAAACTTGGCCTGCCGTAACTGTCATATTCCCTGATAAATTTCGTTTTGGCAGAATTCTCACTACCTGGTTTATCCACGAGCAGGACGCCCATTTTGCATAAATGTTCTGTCACTGTCTGTTGAACACGCTCATACGGTACGGTAACATCAAGTTCTGTTACAATCTGGCTGGCTGGATGTCCAAGGTCAGCTAAATGCCTGATTTGCGCGCCGCACGCAATATCATAAGTAAAATCTGAGAGCGCGCTCATAAAAAAATTATTATTTTCTTCTCGCATTGTACCTTTTATTTAACTGGAATAATTTTCCAGAAAACTGTAAAGCTGTTCCTCGCTGTCTATGATTTTTCCCTCCTGAATTTCCTGCTGCAGATTATCGGGCAGGTTGTCCACCAAAATCCCTGTCGTGGCATATAAGGTCTCGCGGTCTGCCTGATAAACTGCCACAAAACCATCTTCCGCCAAAAGCACATATGCATAGGGTTCAATTACATTGAGGCTTTCCGCAGCATTTTCTTTTTCTGCTTCTGCCTGTTGCTGTCTGCTCAATAATCTTTCGATATTCTGTTCCAATAAAGCGATACGCTGTTCATACGCTTCCCAGTTCTTGGCTGTTCCCAGCCAAAAACCTATGCAAAAACCGAGAGCAGCTGTCAGGATAATTCCAACTAAAAATGAGCGGATACTACATGTTTTTCTCATGGCAAAACTCCTTCAAGGTATCGGCACGCGTCGCTTCGCGCCACCTGCCAAGTCGTCGGAAAGCATTCAA
>CANOHX010000196.1 GCA_947565885.1 uncultured Lachnospiraceae bacterium | reverse complement strand
TCCCTGCCGGCCAGTTCTTTCTCAAATGTATCTATCACCATCTCAAACTTAGGCCTTAAAATATCTGCGTGTTTCCTCATATGCTCCGTCATTCCATAAATGTCTTTAAAAAACCTTACATGACGCAGCTGATTTACTTTATCATGCCCAATGGTCTGAACCTGCAGCTGCTTGCGGATATCAACCAGGTTATTTTGGGAGGTTGCGATTGCCGCAACGCCGGAACCTGGAAAACTGATTTTAGAAGTAGAACAGAATTTATATACCATATCGGGATTGCCGGCACGTTTACACTCGGCAAGGATTTCCACCAGATTATCCTGGTCAATATCATACAGATGATGCACGCCATAGGCATTATCCCAATAAATGCGAAAATCTTCTGCCGCCGGTTTAAGCCTTGCAAAGCGACGCACCGTCTCGTCTGAATAAGTAATCCCCTGCGGATTGGAATATTTTGGCACGCACCAGATTCCCTTGATGGCATCGTCCTTGCTTACAAGATCCTCCACCATATCCATATCGGGACCAGTAGGCAGCATGGGCACATTAATCATTTCAATGCCAAAATATTCCGTTATTGTAAAATGCCTGTCGTATCCTGGAACAGGACATAAAAATTTTACTTTATCCAACTTGCACCAGGGTGTGCTTCCCATCACGCCATGGGTCATGGAACGGGAAATCGTATCGTACATGACATTCAAGCTTGAGTTCCCATAGATAATTATATTATCAGGATGACATTCTATCATATCGCCCAGCAGTACTTTCGCCTCATGAATTCCATCCAATACGCCATAGTTACGGCAGTCTGTTCCATCTTCGCATTTCAAATCCGTATTCCCATTCAACACGTCCATCATGCCCATTGATATATCCAACTGCTCCATAGAAGGCTTTCCCCTGGACATATCCAGCTTTAATCCACTTTCTGCATATTTCTGGTAAACTGCCGTAAGCTCTTCCTTTTCCTGTAATAATTCTTCCTTGCTCATTTCCTGAAATGACTGCATAGTTTCATCCTCCTGAAGATCTGTTTTTCTTTCACTTTAACTTTTACTGCCTTGTTCGCATTTGGCTGCAAGCAGCCAATCCGTCCCTGGCAGGATTGGCTTCCTATCCGCAGTGCACACTCGAAAACCTTCGGTTTTCTCGTTGTCGGGCTGTCGCCCTATCAAAACTGCACTATCCAGACTTGGCTGCAAGCAGCCAATCTGTCTTTCGCAGTTTTGGCACTGCTCATAGTCTCTTGCCATATTATGCACTATTGACAGGGGATTGTAAAGTATTTTCTTTGTTAAATTTACATCTGTCCGTGTACAACGGACTTTTCTAAAAAAGCCAGATGTGACTTAATTTGCTTCTCATAGCCATTTTCTGTGGGCTCATAAAATTTGGCATCGGCAACGCTGTCCGGCAGATACTGCTGTTTTACATAATGGTGGGGATAATCGTGCGCGTACTGATAGCCCGCGCCATGTCCAAGTTTTCCCGCGCCCCGATAGTGGGAATCCATTAAATGTACCGGAATCTGTGAGGTCTGCGTATCCCTGACCGCTTCCATGGCACGCCCAACTGCCAGACAGGCCGCGTTGCTCTTAGGCGCACATGCTATATAAGTGACCGCCTGGGACAATATTATCTGCGCTTCCGGCATACCGATACGCTCAACCGCCTGGGCTGCGCTGACTGCCACGGTCAAAGCCTGCGGGTCTGCATTTCCTACATCCTCGGCTGCACAAATCATAATCCTCCTGGCAATGAATCTGATATCCTCCCCGGCATAGAGCATCCTCGCCAGGTAATACACCGCTGCATCCGGGTCTGAGCCCCGCATGCTTTTGATAAACGCAGATACCGTATCATAATGGTTATCCCCACTCTTATCATAACGCACTGCCCGCTTCTGGATACATTCAGACGCCACTGCCAGCGTAATGTGAATCTTCCCATCTTCCGCGCGCGGAGTTGTCAGTACGCCCAGTTCCACGGCAGTGAGGGCTGCCCTGGCATCCCCATTTGCCACATCTGCCAGAAACTCCAATGCTTCTTCCTCTATCTCTGCATGGTAAGAGCCCATGCCCTTTTCCTTATCTGTCAGCGCGCGCAAGAGGATACTGCGGATATCTTCTTTGGCAAGCGGCTTCAGTTCAAACACCACGGAGCGGGATAACAGCGCGTTATTGACCTCAAAGTAAGGATTCTCCGTAGTCGCGCCAATTAGGATAATGGTCCCATCCTCCACAAAGGGCAGCAAATAATCTTGCTGTCCTTTATTAAACCGATGAATCTCATCGATAAACAGTATTGTTTTTTTCCCATACATGCCCTGATTGTCTTTTGCCTGCTGCACAACGTTTTCCATATCTTTCTTACCGGCTGCAGTAGCATTAATCTGGGTAAATTCCGCGCTGGTCGTGTTGGCAATTACTTTCGCCAAAGTTGTCTTGCCAGTCCCGGGAGGTCCATAAAAAATGACAGAACTAAGTTTGTCTGCCTTAATGGCACGGTATAATAATTTATCTTTTCCTATAATATGCCGCTGTCCCGCTACCTCTTCCAATCGAACCGGACGCAGCCGGCTGGCCAGCGGCGATTCTTTTTTCTGGCTCTGTTCCCTCATATAATCAAATAAATCCATGGGAGATTCCTCCTTCGTCTGTCCCCAAGTTTGCCATGCCCTGTCAGTCAAATAATATTTTATCCACAGTCACAAATTCATACCCCTGCTTCTGTAAAGTATTTATGATTTCTTTTGCCGCAGTGACTGAAGTCTCGTATCCGTCGTGCATAAGTATTATATCATTTTCCTGCACATTTTTTAAGACCTTATTTACGATGCCTGCATGATTCTGGATAGACCAGTCCAAGGTATCCACATCCCAGAGCACTTCCACCATATTTACCTGACAGTCCAATTTCTCATGCCAGTCTCCAAAAGGAGGTCGCACGTAAGAAGGGTATGTGCCGGTAATGTCGCAAATCAGCTCATTTGTCCTGTTAACCTGATTGCATGCCTGTTCCATCGTGAGCTTGCTCAGCTGTTCATGCTTATAGGAATGGTTGCCAATCAGATGGCCTCCCTCCTGTATCTGCTTTACAATCTCAGGGTACTTCTCAACTTCCTCACCCAGCAGGAAAAAAGTTGCTTTCACATCGCATTCCTGCAGGACCTCAAGCATCTCCGGCGTATATTGGGGATGCGGCCCATCGTCAAATGTGAGCGCAACTTTTTTCTTTTCCTCCTGTGCATTTTGCTGAATCTGGGCGGTTTCCATTACGCCCGAATTCAGAGAAATTCCATTTCCTACCCCGCTCATGACTGCGCCAGATACCAGGCAGATACAGAGGAGGTCGAACACCAGGCATTTTTCCCAAAAATGCAGTTTTGTGTGGCTTTCCCAAATTCGTCTCCAAATCCTTTTCCCGCTCATACATTGCATACTCCACAGATGTTTCTATGCAATGTATGACAAAAGGGCTGTACGATATGAAGAAATCTTTTAACAAATGGTAACTTTTCAGAACCCCCTGGGAATAGTTACGACAAATTCTATTTCTTGCATTTTGCTGTCAGTTCATTATTTTCCACATCCATCCATATCGTATCCCCGGCTCCCACCTCATCGGCAAGGATAAGTTTGGCTGCCAAGGTTTCCACGGTCTTTTGCAGGTAGCGCTTTAAGGGACGTGCACCATATACCGGGTCGTACCCATGGTCCACAATAAACTGTTCTGCATCCTCACTTAAATCCACAGAGATTTCGCGCTCCACCAGACGTCTGTTCAGATCTTCCAGCAGAAGCTTAATAATCCCGCCAATATTTCCCTTAGTCAAAGGTCTGAACATGATAACCTCATCCAGGCGATTCAGAAATTCTGGACGGAAATTTCCCCGCAGCTCACTCATGACAGCCGCTTCGCACTCCGGCTTAATCTTTCCATCTTCTTTAATGCCCTCAAGCAGATGGGCAGAACCAAGATTGGAGGTCATGATGAGGATGGTATTCTTAAAATCAACCGTGCGCCCCTGAGAATCGGTGATACGCCCATCGTCAAGAACCTGCAGGAGCACATTAAATACGTCTGGATGTGCCTTTTCGATCTCATCAAACAATACTACGGAATAAGGCTTCCTGCGCACTGCCTCCGTAAGCTGCCCGCCTTCCTCATAGCCCACATATCCGGGAGGCGCTCCAATCAGCCGGGAGACAGAATATTTCTCCATATATTCGCTCATGTCGATGCGCACCATGTTGTTCTCATCGTCAAACAGACTTGCAGCAAGCGCTTTGGCAAGTTCTGTCTTGCCCACTCCCGTAGGCCCTAAAAACAGGAAAGAGCCTATGGGCTTGCTGGGGTCTTTGATGCCCGCTTTGGAACGGATGATTGCTTCCGTGACCTTGGTGACCCCTTCGTCCTGCCCAATCACACGTTTGTGCAGTTCCTCATCCAAATGCAGCGTCTTATTGCGCTCGCTCTCCGTCAGCTTTGCCACCGGGATTCCCGTCCAGCGTGAAATGATGCGGGCAATCTCCTCTTCGCTCACGTTCTCATGCACCAGACTTAAATCTTTCTTCTTCACCTGCTCTTCTTCTATCTCCAACTGCCGCTGCAGTTCCGGCTTCTTTCCATATTGCAGTTCCGCTGCCTTTTCCAAATCATAATTCTGCTGCGCTTTGGCAATCTCATTGTTGATAGTTTCCAATTCTTCCCTGAGTTTCTGCACTTTTTCCACAGAATTTTTCTCATTGTCCCACTGCGCTTTCTTGGATTGGAATTCATTTTTTAAATCTGCAAGCTCACGCTGCAGCGTCTGCAGGCGGTCCTTGCTCAGACGGTCCTCCTCTTTCTTCAACGCTGCCTCCTCAATTTCCATCTGCATGACCCTGCGCTGCAGTTCATCCAGCTCTGTGGGCATGGAATCCAGTTCCGTCTTAATCAATGCGCAAGCCTCGTCCACCAAATCAATTGCCTTATCCGGCAAAAAACGGTCGCTGATATAACGGTTGGAAAGCACCGCCGCCGAGACCAGCGCGCCGTCCGTAATCTTTACGCCGTGGAACACCTCATAGCGGTCTTTGAGACCACGGAGGATGGATACCGTATCCTCCACCGTTGGTTCTTCCACGAGCACCGGCTGGAACCTGCGCTCTAAGGCAGCATCTTTTTCGATATACTCGCGGTACTCATCTAATGTGGTAGCTCCAATGCAATGAAGTTCCCCTCTGGCGAGCATGGGTTTTAAAAGCTGTCCGGCATCCATGGCGCCATCGGTCTTGCCCGCACCGACAATCGTATGCAGTTCATCAATAAAGAGGATAATCTGGCCGTCGCTGCTCTTTATCTCATCTAAAACGGCTTTCAGCCGCTCTTCAAATTCTCCCCGGTATTTTGCACCAGCCACCAACGCCCCCATATCAAGCGCAAACAGCCGCTTG
>CANOHX010000195.1 GCA_947565885.1 uncultured Lachnospiraceae bacterium | reverse complement strand
CCAAACGCTGGAAAATTACGGATGAGGACTGGCGCAACCGGGAGAAATGGGATTTGTATGAGGAGGCAGTCAATGAGATGATGAAAAAGACGAATACCTCTTATGCCCCTTGGCATGTGTTGGAATCCAACGATAAGAAATATGCAAGGATTAAGGCTTTGAGAATTGTAATTGAAGAGATTGAAAAAGTACTGGAAGCATAAAACATAAAATCCGCACAAGCCCAGCTGCTTGTCCAATGCTTGCGCAATCATAGTAGCTTGGAGAGGATGACGAAAGGAAGAGGTGTAGCATGGAATTAAAAGACTTTATGGATATGTCGAAATTGCAGAAAATTCAAGATGATTTCTCCAATGCAACAGGATTGGCAGCGATTGCAGTGGGAATGGATGGGGAATATCTCACAGAGGGGAGCAATTTTACCGATTTTTGCATGAAATATACAAGAGGCAGCCAAGAAGGTTTAAGGCGCTGCGTCAAGTGTGACAATGAGTGTACCGGTACATATTTCTGCCATGCAGGGCTGATGGATTTTTCTGTCGACATTATGGTAAATGATGAGAAAGTCGGCGCCATTATTGGCGGGCAGGTATTGCCTAGTGAGCCGGATGAAGATAAATTTCGGGAGACCGCTGTGGAGTTGGGCATTGACCCAGATCAGTATATACAGGCATTGCGGAAAGTTACCATAAGCACAGAACCTAAAATCCGGGCTTCGGCAAGTTTGCTGGGCATTATCGTTAACCAGCTTGTGAACCTCGAATATTTCAAACACAGCAATGCGAGCCGTCTGGGAGACGTACAGAAAGGTGTGGAACAGTCCAATGAGCTTATCCAGACTATCAATGACAATACCAGCCATTTGAAAGCGATTGCCAAGAAGCAGAACATTCTCTCCCTGAACGCCAGTATCGAAGCTGCGCGAAGCGGGGAAGCAGGTGCGGGATTTGCAGTCGTGGCAAAGAACATGCAGGATTTGTCTTCCCAGTCTGCGGTAATCTACAATGATATTGAGAAGTCAGTGGCAGAGATTACCGAGCGTATTTCTTCTCTGGTGTCTTTCTTTGAATAGCTAAAATTAAAAATAAATCAAGGTATAAAATGCCTCCGTTTACAGATACTAGTACTGAGAAAAGATTAGATATTTGTAAATGGAGGATTTTTTATGAAAGCAACAGGAATTGTTCGGAGAATAGATGATTTGGGGAGGGTGGTAGTGCCGAAGGAAATTCGGCGTACACTGCGTATTCGGGAAGGGGACCCGCTGGAAATTTTTACAGACCGCGAGGGTGAGATTATCCTCAAAAAATATTCGCCTATCGGGGAATTAGGGCAGTTTGCAGGGATGTACGCGGAGAGCCTTGCGCAGACCAGCGGCTGTCTGGTGTGCATCACAGACCGCGACCATGTGGTTGCCGCTGCTGGCAGCGGGAAAAAGGAGTTTGATGGCAAGCCAATCAGTAAACAGTTGGAAAACGTGATTACGGACCGGGAGACGTTCTGTGCCCGTAGGAACGAGAAAGGATTTGTTAAAATTACACTGGATGATACCGGAGATTTCCAGTCCCAGGTGGTTTCCACGATTATCTGTGAAGGAGACGCCATTGGTTCCGTGGTAATGTATAACCGGGATGACAATGGCAGCATAGGCGAGGCTGAAAGCAAAATGGCGAAAGTGGCAGCCGGATTTCTGGGAAAACAGATGGAACAGTAAGCGCTTATGTTTTCCCAGAACGGTATTTAACGGTAGTGCACAGTCTCTACGTTTTTGTCAAGGGAACGGAATTCATATCCGTGATCTGAGAGATATTCCAGTACGGAGGGGAGGGCTGCTAAGGTGGCATTCTTCCCCCTGCCGTCGTGCATCAGCACCACCGGATTTTCCACATTGCCGACATTGCTGCAGATATTGTCAATAATGTTTGAAGTTGTGGTCAGTTCGCTGCCATCCCCGGAGCTGACGTTCCAGTCAAAATACTGGAATCCGCGTTCCTCCATCTCATCTATGATATCGTTCACCACATATGAGGAGCCGTTGTTGCTGCCGCCGGGGAAACGGAACAGGGAGGGGGTATAGCCAGTGTTTTCCACAACCCAGTCGTATACTTTCTCATAATCGCGAAGGAAAGCATCCTTGGAGGCATAGATTTCATGGTAATTGTGGCTGTAGGAGTGGAGGGCAAGGGTATGTCCTCGCTCTACAATGTCCGATAAATATTCTTCGTATTCTTCATTATTCTTACATACAACAAAAAATGTCGCCTTGGCATTGTATCGGTCCAGCAAATCCAGCACTTGTGGAGTCAGGTTTGAGGGACCGTCGTCAAAGGTCAGGTAGACGACTTTTTGGGTATCTTCGGGAGAACAGCCCTCAGCGTAAAGGTTAGGGTAGGAGTCGGAAGAGGAGCTGCTATCCGCATCGCTGTCGTCCTCAGAGCTGCTGTTTGCCTCGTTGTCGTTTTCAGAACTGCCGTCCGTATTTTCTGTGTCATCTGCTTCGCCGTTGGTGAGGGAATCAATCTGCTCAGATAATTCCGATATGTATTCTTTCTGTCCGGCTGCGTAATTTTCCTTTTCTTTTAGCTGGGCTGAGCTGTCTGCCAGTTCCGTGTCAAGTTCGGAGTTGTCTTCCTGGAGCTTGGAATTGTCTTCCTTAAGCTTTAAAGCCTCAGTTTCAAGATTCTGGCAGCGGCTGCTGAGGCTGAAGCATTGGTATGCAAAAAAGCCGCAACAGGCGAAAAGCAGGATTCCACAAGTAATTGCGGCAATCAATGGTGTCTTTTTCATTATGGTGTTCCTCCTAAAATTCTTTCGTATGGCTACTGCTGGAAAAAGAGATTCTTTGTAAACCTCGTTAAACGGTGAAAATTTGGATGAATTCGCCGCCCCGGTTTAGGTATTCCTTATTTTCGGAAATAATTTCATCCGCATATCCTGTTGCCAGTATCAGGATAGAATCTACAAAATGGGTCTGAAGCCATTCTGGCGGCACTATCTGGAAATTTTCTTTGCCGGAAGTGTATTTCCACCAATAATTTTTGTTTATGTCAATAATATAATCAATATCCTGCGGGGTCAGGCCGCAGATATTTAACAGGGAAACGCCCCTTTGCCCTGCGCCCCAGGCTGCTACTTTTTGTCCCGCTGATTTTCTGGATGTGACTAATTGTTTTATTCGTGCAATCTGTGAATTTATTTCCAGCGAGAATGCCTTAATATTTTCCAGGGAACAGCATGTTTTTTCTCGTGCAAGATAGGAAGCAATTTTTTCCGTGTTATTCTTCCAGGTTCCTTTCTTGCCGGCATAGACAGCGATAGAACCGCCCTCTAAATTATTTTCTTTGATATCGATAATATGAAACCCATATTTGCTTAAAAGCCCCTGTATGGCGGTAAAGGAAAAGTAAGACAGATGTTCATGGAAAAAAGCATAAAATTGTTTTTCTTCTAAAATCTTAACAAGCCATGGGACTTCCATAACAAAAATGCCTTTATCCAGAATATCGCTGATGGAACGGACAATGCCGTTTAAATCGTCCAGGTGTTCCATGACGTGGCGGGTGATAATGACGTCTGGAACGCCCCAGTTTCTGACGTATTCTGCCGATTCTTCACTGCCAAAATATACTTGTTCTGTATGTATGCCGTTTTTTTCTGCAGTCTCGGCAAGTGTCCGGGAGGGTTCGAAGCCCAGGACATCCCAGCCTCTGTTTTGCAGATGCTCAAGCAGGTAGCCGTTGCTGCTGCCAATTTCAATAACACGTCTTCCCCCATTGTACATCTGGCTGATGTTATCCGCAAATGATGATATATATTGCTGAAATTCTTTGGAAAAAGAAGGCGTATACAAATATTCATCATACATATTTATGGATAAGGATTCTCTCAGCTGAACATGACCACATTCTTTGCAGACCACAGGCTCTATCGGATAGCTGCTGCCATTTTCCGGCTGATTCCTGATATCTGCTGCTAATGGGATGTTCCAACGAAAAAGAGGTTCATATGTTTTCCCGTTGCAAATTCGGCATTTAAAATTACACATAGTTCTTCCTTTCTTATAATTCATCAATCAGGGATATGATGTCCTTGATTGGCATCAGTCTGTCGTCTGCTTCTTTCGCCCGGTGGTACTTGAGGATATCCCTGGCAGTCTGCTCCATGGCAGGAAAAGCGCTTCTGGTAAGCTGGTTCGCATAGATAACGATATTTACGCCATGTTCTGCCAGTTCTTTTTCAGAAACGGAATTAAAAGAAGATGGCACTGCTACAATAGGCGTTTCCGTGTCTGCTTGCCGGAATAAATCGCAGAATTCTAAGATTTCGCCGGGGTCTTTTTTCCTGCTGTGAATCATAATGCCATCTGCTCCCGCTTTCACGTATGCCTTTGCCCGCTCCAGGGCGTCCTCCATTCCTTTCTCCAGTATTAAACTCTCTATCCGGGCAATAATCATAAATTCATCTGTCAGTTGTACGTTTTTGCCAGCAGAAATCTTACTGCAGAAATGCTCCGTGCTATCCTGCGTCTGAGGTACATCTGTTCCGAAAAGGGAGTTCTTTTTCATTCCCGTTTTATCCTCTATGATGACTGCGGATACCCCCATACGCTCTAAAGAGCGTACCGTATACACAAAATGTTCTATCATTCCGCCGGTGTCACCGTCAAAAATAATCGGCTTTGTAGTAACCTCCATAATATCATTGATTGTTCGGAACCTGGAAGTCATGTCCACCAGTTCAATATCAGGCTTACCCTTGGCAGTAGAATCGCATAGGGAACTTACCCACATAGCTTCAAACTGGTCGAAAGCTCCATCGTGCTCTACGACAGTCTTTTCTGCAATCAATCCGGTGAGCCCGCTGTGAACTTCTAAAGTCTTCACGATAGGACACAGTTTCAGTAGTTTGCGGAGCCTTCCCCTGCGGTATTCCGGCATGGCGAGCTGTTCTTTCATCCTCGCTTCCGTATGGCGCACTTTATCATTATAAGTATAGCCGACTTCAATCAATTCTCCGCCATATGCGTTTAAAAGCGACAGAACATTCTCGCGGATGGCATTTTCCGGTCCTTTTTGCCAGTTATCTCCATGGATAACATAATCCGGCTTTAAATCTTTTATAATCTGGTTATAGAGAATTTCCTCCTGTACTACTACTTCGGAGACGCCAGGAATTGCCTGTACCATCTGGTAACGTTCCTCAAAATCAATCAGCGGAAATCTATTATATCGAATCATTTCGGTATCTTTCAGTACGCCGACAATCAATCTGCCATATTTTTGCGCTTCGCGGATGATATTCATATGGCCTTCGTGGATGACGTCGGTACAGAAACAGGTATATACTTTTTTCATTTTATCCTCCCATATATTGATGGCCGCCATTTTATGCAGAGCAAAGTTTATGCTTTTTTCTTCTCAATGATTTCCGAAATCAAGAATTCTGCGGTTTTTT
>CANOHX010000194.1 GCA_947565885.1 uncultured Lachnospiraceae bacterium | reverse complement strand
CCAAAATCTGCACTTGGCATTTCTTGCATTCTCTCATTCGCCATACCCTCCATCCATCTCAAATTCCTCTATTCACTATACACTCCGTTCGTCTCAATTTTCACCGCAAGACCATCCTCCGCAAGCCGTCGGAAAAAACCGCGCTGCACCGACACATCAGCAAGATTGCTGCTGATGGTAAAGACCAGTGTGTCCCGGTAAGAACAGATAGTGCCCTTGATGTTCTGCCCCTCGGACATGGACAGCATCGCGCTGAAATCCCTGATATATTCCTGATATTCTTCCTTTACCTGGATATTTCCGATATTTGTGACGGTTGTAGTATTTGCCCGGGCGCTGGTATGATATACATAACGGATAGCTATATTTTTGATAAATAGCGGCACTGCGCGCAAGATAAAATTTTTCTCATTCGACACATTGTAAGCAAAAAGGTTTTCCAGATGTTCCTGGTTAATCTGGCTGCGCAGACTTTCCGCCACAATCCTGGCGACTTCGGCAAACGTATATCTTTCTTTCTGGGGATGAAAGACCGCGGAGACAATCACAAAAAAATTCTTCATCGTAATGGAATTGAAATATGGCCGCAGATTTACCGGCACACAGGAACTGATAGGGCGTTCGGACGGCGATCCATGAAGGCATTCCTGGTATATGCTCCACAAAAAGGCTGCTGTCAGATATTCGTTGATGGAAACGCCGTACGACTTACATACTTGCTTCAGGTCCACGATGGACATATATCCATGCATGACCCCTAATTCCAGCGGACGCAGCTTCTCTCCTTTGACCTGGAACGCACGCGCTGTCTTATAGCCTTTCTTATGGCTTTTCTTATAATTCTTCAGATAACTGTCCTCGCGGTTCAGGGAGGTGTCGCTGCAGAGCCCATCCCCAAGCTTCTCCTGAAGTTCCGTGTGGGAAAGCCGCAGATACTGGTACGTGAGTTCCCGCAAAAAAGTAATGCCTCCCATGCCATCCGTCAGCACATGGAAGACTTCTAAATTGATGCGGGCTCCATAATAATTTACCCGAAACAGATAATTCCTGTTCCGGTTGGGGGAAATAAACTGGCAGGGATAACGGTATTCCTGTTTTACCACAGGGGCAGTCTTCTGGTTCGTCTCAAAATAATACCAGAATACGCCATAGCGAATCCGTACGCAAAATACGTCAAACCATGGCAATACGCGCTCTAACGCTTCCTGCAGCAATTCCTGCCTAATCTCTTCCTGTAAAGTCACAGAAATCCGGTAAACATTAGTCATGCTCTCTCCGGCAATCACCGGAAAGACATTTGCCGTATTGTCCAGTTTATCCCATTTGATTTCTTTCTTGCGATTTTTCTCTGTCATTTAAATACCTCATAGATGGAACATCCTTTGTCCACCATACATACTATCCATCCCTCCAGGCAGGAGGGCGGCAGCGGAATCAGCGGGAACATATGGCGCAGTATGATATTGCGCTCCCTTCTGCTGAGTTCAAAATCCGCTTGTGCATTCCGCAGCGCCGTAAAGGGATGGCGAAACCCATGAAGATTATGGCTCCTGTCTTTCTCATGCCAGTCATACAGGAAATAATCATGCAAAAGCGCCCCACGAACCAACTCTTCCCTGTGTCCGTCCAGGTGCAGCCGCTGCGCAAGGCTCAGGCTATAATATGCCACGCGGATGCTGTGTTCATACACGGAAGTATTTCCATGCTGGATGAAATTGCGCGAACGCTGCAGCCTTCCATCGCGTGACAAAATGCGCACATGTTTGGCAATCAGGCGTTTTCGGTCTGGCGAAGTCATACGTGGGTCCCTCCTCATGCCATTTGGTCATATGATTATATTTCTGTTTCCACAAAAATATCGTAAATTGCCCGGATTGCCGTCTCAAAATCACAGCTCTTGACGCCAATGATAATATTTAACTCACTCGAACCCTGGTCAATCATCTTCACATTGACATTGGCATGGGCAAGAGCGGAAAAAATCCGTCCTGCTGTCCCGCGCGTAGAACGCATACCGCGTCCCACCACGGCAATCAGGGCAATATCGCTTTCCAGTTCTATGCTGTCCGGCTTCGCCAGGCGGTGTATTGCGGACAATACCTGCTGTTCCTTGCCCACAAACTCCTCCTGATGCACAAACACGGTCATCGTGTCGATGCCAGAGGGAAGATGCTCAAAGGAAATGCCGTATTTTTCAAAAGCCTCCAACACTTTCCGTCCAAACCCGACTTCAGAATTCATCATATCCTTGTCAATATTGACTGCTACGAATCCTTTCTTGCCAGCGATTCCCGTAATCGTATAATCCGGCATACGGCAGGTACTCTCCACAATCAGCGTACCCTCATCCTCCGGCGCGTTGGTATTGCGGATATTGATAGGAATTCCCGCCTTGCGCACCGGAAATACGGCGTCCTCATGCAGCACAGTCGCTCCCATGTAGGAAAGCTCCCGCAGTTCGCGGTAAGTTATCACCTTGATGCCCTGGGGATTTTCAATGATGCGCGGGTCCGCAATCAGAAAACCGGAGACGTCCGTCCAGTTCTCATAAATATCCGCCTGTACCGCCTTGGCAACAATGGAACCCGTGATGTCTGAGCCTCCTCTGGAAAATGTCTTCACCTTGCCGTCCTCTTTCGCACCATAGAACCCAGGAATCACGGCGCGCTCACAGCTCTGCAGACGCGCTGCCACCAGCTCATTGGTCTTTTCCGCAGCAAATTCCCCATTGTCGTCAAAGCGGATAATTTCTGCCGCATCGATGAATTCATAGCCCAGGTAATTGGCCATGATGATTCCATTCAGGTACTCCCCGCGGGAGGCGGCATAATCCTCGCCCGCTTTATTCTTGAAATTTTCTGCAATCTCCTCAAATTCCTTATTCAGGGACAGTTTCAGGTGCAGCCCATTGATAATTGCCTCGTACCGCTCCCTGATTTTGCGCAAGGCAATGGAAAAATTCTCCTCTGCCTCTGCCAGCGCATAGCACTGATACAGCATATCCGTCACTTTCGTATCCTTGGCATTGCGTTTCCCTGGGGCGCTGGGAACAACATACCTGCGGCTTTCCTCCGCACGGATAATTTTGCCCACTTTTGAAAACTGCCCGGCGCTCGCCAGGGAACTCCCTCCAAATTTTACTACTTTTATCATATCTTTCATTACTATAAGGCAGGTTTTGCCTTATATACCATCCTTTCTTCTGATTCAGATGGTATTTTACCACAAAACCTGCCTTATTGGAACTAATTCTTTTGATTTTTTTCATTTGTCACATTGATACTTTTATTTTGTTATCAATTCCACTTCTACCGGCAGGGATTTCTCCACTTCCTCCCCGGCAATCAGACGGATTGCCGTGAGGATTGCGGTTTCACCCATCAGTTCCGGCTTTTGGGCAACCGTAGCCGTCATCCTTCCGGCCTTGACCTCATTTACCGCATCATCCGTGGCATCGAAACCTACGACCTTAATATCCTTTCCGGTAGCAGAGATTGCCTGCAGCGCTCCCAACGCCATCTCATCATTATGGGCAAATACACCCTGGATGGAACCATCCGACTGCAGCACGTTCTCCATAACCGACATACCCTCTGCACGGTCGAAGTTCGCGCTCTGGCTTGCTACCACGTTAAGAGCTTCGTCCGCTGCTTCGTGGAAGCCAGCGCCACGGTCGATGGTCGCGGATGCGCCGGGAACTCCCTGCAGTTCCGCCACCTTTGCGCCCTCGCCAATCTGTTCAATCAGATATTCCGTAGCCATCTTTGCGCCAGCCACATTATCTGAAGCAATCTGGCAGTCCACGTCAACGCCATTTACCACACGGTCAACGGAAATCACCTTGATGCCCTGGGAAATCGCATTCTGTACCGCAGGAGCTACCGCATCGGAATCTACCGGATTGACAATCAGCACGCTCACGTTCTTAGAAATCAAATCCTCAATGTCGTTTTGCTGCTTCGCACTGTCATCCCCAGCGTCCGCAACCGCCAAAGTTACGCCATTTTCCTGGGCCGCGGCTTTTGCGCCTTCTGCAAGGGATACGAAAAACGGATTGTTCAGCGTGGAGACAGAAAGCCCAATAGAACCGTTTCCAGCATTTTCAAGTGCCTCCCCTTCGCCGTCAATCGTGATTGCATTGCACCCGACCAGGCCGAACATCATACACAATACCAGCAGAATACCTGTTATTTTCTTCATCATTTATTTTCTCCTTTCCCTGTCTGTCCTGAATTGCCCTAAGGTTATCTCTTGCGGTCTGACAATACGGCAATGAGGATAACAAATCCTTTGATTACATCCTGGTAATAAGAAGACACGCCAAGGATATTAAGACCGTTATTCAATACCGCAATAATCAGCACACCGATTAAAGTTCCATAAATCTTTCCTCTGCCGCCGCTCATGCTTGTTCCGCCCAAAGCTACGGCTGCGATTGCGTCAAGCTCGTAGCCAGAACCAAGCGTAGGCTGCGCAGAACCAAGCCTTGACAGCAGGATCAGGCCTGCCAATGCGGACATAAATCCAGAGATTGCATATACGATAATCTTCGTCTTATCAATGTTGATACCTGCAAGTTTGGCACATTTCCAGTTGCTGCCCGTCGCGTAGACCGCACGCCCGAAAGTGGTCTTATTTAACAGGAAATAGAAACCAATAAAGATTACAACCAGCAAAATTACCGGAATGGGGATACGGTAGAGGTTCCCTCTCCCCACCAGCTTGAGCACGAAGCTGTCACCCAGGTTAGAAATCGGCTTTCCGCCAGTAAAAATCATCGTTGCGCCGCGGTAGACAGTCATCGTAATCAAGGTTGCGATGAATGCCTGCAGCCTTCCTTTGGTTACCAGAAGCCCGCTGACGGCTCCAAGCGCCGTGCCAATCAGCAGCGCCAGAAGCATTGCCGCCCCCGCCGGGACACCGGCTGAAATCATGCCCGCGCAGAGCACCGTGCTCAGTGCCAGAACGGAACCGACCGACAAATCGATGGCATCCGTCAAGATGACGCAGGTCATGCCAAACGCAATCAGTCCGTTGATAGATGACTGGCGCAGCAAAGATAAAAAGTTGCTTCCCGTCCTGAATTCAGGACTTATGATACTGATTCCGACAACCAACAGTAACAGCGCGATAAGAGCGCCCAAATCTTGTATATGGTCTGTGATTTTTTTCTTATTTGCTTCCATTAAATCGTACCTCCTGTCGCTAATGTCATGATATTTTCCTGGTTTGCTTCTTCTTTATAAATGATTCCTCGGACAACGCCCTCGCGGACCACCATCACCCGGTCGCTCATGCCGAGCACCTCGGGCAATTCGGAGGATACCATAATAATAGCTACCCCTTTTGCCGCTAAATCGTTGACAATATTGTAAATTTCTTTTTTTGCGCCGATATCCACACCCCTGGTCGGCTCATCCAAAATGAGGATTTTGGGTTCTGTATAGACCCATTTTGCAAATACTACTTTCTGCTGGTTGCC
>CANOHX010000193.1 GCA_947565885.1 uncultured Lachnospiraceae bacterium | reverse complement strand
CGGCAAAGAAACTCTCTGCCTATAAGAAACTGTTCAAAAACAAAGGGCAGGGAAGAAAAGTGAAGGTTTTGAAACAGTAAGCAATGAAAAAGCGAAAATATAAGAAAAACACAAAGAATACGAGGAGGAAAAGAAAATGAAGAAACATATCAGGAAACCAATGCTGTTTCTGGCAGCATTTTTGGCAATTGCTTTGGCGTATTTCCTGCCAGGGAAGGGAGCTTTGGCACATGCAGAGGAGTCAGATGCAGGCGGCACAAGGGCAGAATCAAAGGTCATTGAGCTTGGAAAGACTTATTCAGAAATGGCATCCAGCAGCGATGATGAGGATTTCTTTAAATTCACGACTACAGAGAGAGGATATTTTCAGGTGGATTTGAAACATAATGCAGCGGACAGCAATGATCCAGGAGATGGCTGGGATGTTTTCGTGCTGGATGAAAATGGTGGAACTCTTAATGCTTTTACAGGCACAAAAACCGGTTCGAGCATCATTCTCCCTTATGCAAAGGCTGGCAGGGATTTTTATGTGAGGGTTGTGCCTAGGCATGGTTCCATTGGCTGCATCTATGATTTGACAGTAAATCAGACAGCGGCAGGGGACTGGGAAGCGGAATCCAATGGGACAAGGGATACGGCAAATGAAATTGAGGTAAATAAAACATACCATGGAATTACGGTAGATAGCAGCGATGAAGATTATTTTAAGGTTACGACAACAGCGCATGGGTATTTTCAGGTGGATTTGAAACATAACGCAGCGGACAGCAATGATCCAGGAGATGGCTGGGAGATTTATGTACAGGATGCATCGGGCGAGGCGCTGAACAGTTTTGCAAGCGTAGAAAATGGTTCGAGCATTGTCCTTCCTTTTGCGGAGAGCGGAAGGACCTTTTATGTGAGGATTGTGCCTCGACATGGTTCAACTTATAGCATCTATGATTTGACCATTCGCCAGACAGCAGCATCAGACTGGGAAGCAGAGCCAAACGGGACAATAGCTGCCGCGACTGGAATCCAGGTAAATAAAACATACCATGGAATCACAGTAGACAGCAATGACGAGGATTACTTCCGTTTCACAACTACAGCCCATGGATATTTTCAGGTTAATTTGGCGCAAAATGCGAATGACAGTACAGATGCGGGAAATGGCTGGGACGTAAGGATACTGGACAGGGCAGGAAATGAAATTATTTCTGGCTCATTTAATAAAAATTGGAATAGCATGGTTCTTCCTTATGCAAAGGCAGGCGAGGCGTTTTATATTCGGATTGTGCCCCGGCATGGTTCAACGTATAGCGCCTATCAATTGACGGTTCAGCAGAAAGCCACAGCAGTCTGGGAATCAGAGCCGGATGGAAGTATGAAGACAGCGACTTCCATCAAAGCAGGCAAAACATATAACGGCATTACCGAGACGGGCAGTGATGAAGATTATTTTAAACTGAGCATGCCTGCATCTGGAAAACTGAAAGTCAGGATCAGTTCCCATAACTCCAATCCATCCGGCAGTATCGGGGAGGGATGGGACGCTGTCATTTATGACAGGAAATCCAATGAAGTAACAAGGGTGCGGGGAGTAAAGACGGCAGGTTCTGTCTCATTTGATGTGAAAAAGGGAGCCTACTACATAAAGATAGCGCCCTGTAGTTCATGGTCGGCGCCTGTAGGATGTAGGTACACCCTGCTGGCGGACTATACAAAAGCGCCTGCTGCCCCTAAGATTTCCTCTGTGAAAGCAGGGAAGAAATCAGCGGTGGTGAAATGGAAGAAGGTGTCTGGGGCAACTGGCTATTATGTGTACCGCAGCACATATCCAAAGGGCGGGTTCAAGAAAGTGCAGACGCTGAAGAGAGCCTCCGCCCTTTCCTGGAAGAACAAGAAGCTGAAATCCGGCAGGAAGTATTATTATAAGGTTGCAGCATATAAGAAAGTAAAAGGGTTGACCGTTGTATCGCCTTATTCAGCAGTAAAGTCTGTGAAGGTGAAATAAAGCACTGAGGAGGGAAAGAGAAAATGAAGAAACGGATTATGGCAGCCCTGCTTGCTGTATGTGTCATGGCGGGTTCCACCCCCTGTCTGGCAGCAGACGTGCAGGCAGGGGAAATACAGGCGGATACATCTATCGGGCTGGATGCGGAGTACCATACCCAGGATGAAATCAGGGAATATTACAAAAATCATCCAATTAAAAATATGGAGGCGGAATTTGTCACAGAGCCGTCAGTGACAGAACCTTATGCGTTAGGGGAACTGACGGAGGAGACAAAGCAGGATGCCTTGAACATGCTGAATCTTTATCGGTATGTTGCAGGAGTCCCGCTTGTTTCGATTACCGAGGAAACACAGAATTATGCGCAGGGTGCAGCTTTGCTGTGTGCAATCAATAGAAGCTTACAACATCATCAAGAACGTCCAGAAGGAATGGATGACGAAATGTTCAGCCAGGCTTTTTACGGCGCCGCCAACTCCAATTTGGCAGGAAGCCTCAATATATTGAGCCATACGGTTCTTGCGTATATGCTGGAGGCAAACGGGGATCCAAATTTTGGGCATAGGTACCGGCTTCTGGAATATGAAACTTCAGAAGTTGGATTTGGAATAGCTAAATCTGAAACAGGCGGTCATTATTCTGCAACTTATACGAATATGAGTATGGGCCGGAAAGGTAGGGCAATCTCTTATCCTGGGCAGAACCAGCCTTTGGAATATTTTGGACCAGGGTATGCTTGGACGGTAAGTATTCCTGAGAATGTAGATGAATCCGCGATAAATGTCAGAGTGACAAATGTGAAGACAAAGGAAGAATGGAATTTCAACAAAAGCGGCCATAACCTTCGGTTGCATGAAAGTGGCTCGCAATGTGTATGTGCAATATTTGCCCCGTCAACAGATTACCGGGAAGGAGACCAATACAAAGTTGAGGTTACAGGAATTGAAAATCCCATTTCTTATGAGGTGAATATGTTTTGGATGGATCCAGTGCCTCTGGAATCCATCAGTTTTTCTGGAAAGACCATATCTTTCACTGAGGGTGGCACAGTTGCTGGCCTCAGGGTAAATTATACGCCGGAGAATGCGTCGAATAAAGTTGTGACATGGACATCCTCAAACCCAGATGTTGCGGAACCGTTACGGTCAGGCACTGGTATGTGCGACGTAATTGCCAAAAAGCCAGGGACAGCAGTTTTTACAGCAACGTCTGATGACGGCGGGCATACGGCAGAGATTACGGTTGTGGTGACGCCAAAGCCGACGGGTGTGAAGTTGAATGAAACGGATCTGACAATCGGCGTAGGCCAGTCTTTTATATTAAGAGGGACAACGCTCCCAGAAGAAGCTGATGATTGGGTTGAATGGAAAGATGGCGAGAATGATTATGATGGAAATATTATTTCTATGGAACCTTACGGAGGTGGGATGAAGATAACGGGAAAGACGAAAGGGCAGACTTCTGCTACGGCATACGCAGTACGTAATGATGCTGTTACGGCTGTCTGCAATATCAATGTAGTGGATCCTGTTTATATAACGGATTTCTATTTTAAGGAAACAGAAATTGAGCTTATGGAAGGGGATGTGGTTTCTTTAAGCCCAATCGCAGTCCCGGACAATGCCACATGCAAGGGTTATGAATGGTTCTCCAGTGCGGACACTGTGGCAGGAGTAGCGGATGGAGAAATAACAGCGAAAAAGAGAGGCAGCGCAGCGATTACCGTTAGGGCTTTGGACGGTAGCGGGAAAAAAGCAAAATGCATGGTTTACGTATATGATGAGAAACATGAAAAAACAGATGCTCCTCAGCTGGAATATGCCACTTGTAATGAAATAGCGTTAGTAGAGGGAGAATGGTGGTGTGAATATTCCATGGATTTAGAAAACTGGCAGTGGTCCAATGTATTTAGGAACCTTGAACCGGACCATGCGTATACATTTTATATGCGGCATTGCTCAGATGGTTATATAAAGGCAAGCGATGCAAGCGAGGGTGCAGTCTTTCGGACAAAGGCTGTTGGTGACTGCCTTCACACGGACAAAGAGGTTAGGAATATGAAACAGGCATCCTGCTTGGAAAACGGCTATACTGGAGATACCTACTGTAAGGACTGCGGAGAAAAGCTGTCAGAGGGAGAGATTACGGAAGCGGCCGGCCATGAGTATGCCAGCAAGGTGACAAAGAAACCTACGGCTTTAGAGGAAGGCGTTAGAACATATACCTGTACCAGATGTGGGGATTCCTACACAAAAGCTATCCCGAAGCTCCAGCCGGATGGCGGTGCAGCGGAAAATATAAGCAGGGCATCAGTTACGCTTTCTAAGGGAACCTGCAATTATACCGGGAAAGCACAAGAGCCAACGGTGGAAGCGGTAAATCTGGGACAGCAGATTTTAAATCCAGGCACAGATTATGCCGTAAGCTACAGGGACAATGTGAATATTGGAACGGCGTCCGTCATCATAACAGGGAAAGGCCGTTATACAGGAACCATAACGAAAAAGTTTTCCATTACTGCCAAAATGGGCAGCCGCTTTACTGCTGGGGCGTATAAGTACCAGATTACAGGGGCTTCAGAAGCGGCATTTGCAGGTCTAAGCAGCAGAAAGACTGCCAGGGTGACAATCCCCAAGACAGTAAAAATTGGCGGAAAGGCATTTAAAGTAACGTCTGTTACCAAAAATTCTTTAAAGAAAACGAAAATAACCAGCGTATCCATTGGGGACAATGTAAAAATTATCGGTGCATCAGCATTTGAAGGATGCACAAAGCTCAGCAAAATAACTCTTGGAAAAGGCATTACAGAGATTGGTGGGAATGCGTTTAAAAACTGTAAGAAGCTGGGAACTGTAACCATAAAATCTACGAAACTGAAAAAAGTCGGCAGGAATGCCCTGAAAGGGATCAAGGCTACTTCAAAGATTAAAGTTCCGGCAAAGAAACTCTCTGCCTATAAGAAACTGTTTAAAAACAAAGGTCAGGGAAGAAAAGTGAAGATTGTGAAATAATTCAGGAATGAAAGGCTCCAATGGCATATGCTGTTGGGGCTTTTCCCTATTAATCTTTGTGCCCATTTTCAAAAATGAAATCAATCTTTGCAAAAATAATGGCGTCCCCGGCCTGTGGTATATTAGGCGTGGAACCCGGAGCGGTTCTATAAAAAATTTTTGAAGGAGGAATTGGGATGGACAACAAAACACCGGAATATAGCAGGAGCCAATTGGAAACGTCAACAGCCTAAGGGGGAAATGCCCATGCGGCGGATGAAATGGATTACCAGCAGTCTGTGAGGGTTATCGGGGAGGAATGTGTGCCCGAAAAACTGGATAAGCTGACACCACAGCAGGTGAGGCTTGTAGAGAATATTATTGATGAGTGCATTGCTCTATATAACTGCAAAAAATAGTCTTTGAAAACCACTGGGGAAATGATGGGGAGGAATGATATTTTGGCTCTTTCCTTTCCATCATTTCCCCAGTGGTTTTCAAAGACTATTTTTTGCAGTTATATAGAG
>CANOHX010000192.1 GCA_947565885.1 uncultured Lachnospiraceae bacterium | reverse complement strand
CATATTCGTATTCCATGCCATCTTTATAAAACTCAATCTCATATACCATCGTTCCATGTTCTTTTTCCAGTTTTGTTTTGGAAAAACTCACATCGGAAACAGCAAAACCAGCGTGGCTGACGGCAATGTTCTTTGCCTCCTCAACCTTCATATCCAGGTTTCCCGCACCCGGCTGAGCTGACGAACCGCTGCCATATAAGGAAGAATCCTCTTCCAGCACCGTTGTGTCGTCTTCAATAACTGGCATTTCCTGCCCTTTCACAGCCTGCCTGTCATCTGCGATTTGCTCTTCCTCAATGACAACATTGCCTTTATCGTCCCCCTCCTGCCTGTCGGAAGCCACTATTGCAGTAACCGCAGCCGTTGTGCCTATGATAAATAAAAACAGCACAGCCAATACGCATACAATAAAGATAAATGCTTTCTTCGGCGTTCCAAAAAATGATTTCTGTCCGTCCATGCCATCCTCCTTCTGACGCAATACCAATATTTCATATGATGTTCTTTATTATATTTGCCAAACATTAGAATAACATTAGAACAGATAGATTATAATTGAAAATCTACAAAAAATGCGCTTCCTTTTCCCAGTTTGCTTTCTACGCGTATCTCTCCGCCATGAAACTGTACAATTTCATAAGCCATTGACAGTCCCAGCCCCGTACCAATCGCGGAATGTGAATTATCCGCCTGATAAAAACGCCGGAAAATTTTCTGCTGTTCCCTCGCGTCAATACCAATTCCATTATCTGAGACACAAATCTCCACATTCTGCCCTTTCCGCTTCAGGCTGACAAAGATAAAACCTTTTTCCCTCCCATACCGATAAGCGTTGGTTATTAGGTTTACCAACATACGATTGAGAAGCTGCCGGTTTCCATACATCTTTATCTCTGTCTCTGTCTCATATTTCAGGATGATATCTTTCTCCTTTATCATTGCCATATCAGAACAGATTGTCCGCACAAGTTCCGTCATATCGACCATTTCCCGCACATAACTTTCCGCCCTCATCTCCAGACGCGTAAAATCCAGCATATCATTTATCAGCTTTGACATTTTCCTGCCCTGGCGCTGGATGGTCCGCAGCGCCTGCTCATATTCCTCCACGCTTCTCGTCTCCTCCAGAGATATCTCGCACTGCGCCGTTATGACCGAGACAGGCGTTCTCAGCTCATGGGAGGCATCTGAGGTAAATTGGCGTTCCGCCTCAAAGGCATCCTCCAAACGCCCAAACATCTCATTAAAACCTGCTGCAAGCTGGTGCAGTTCATCCTTTCCCTCGCCAATCTCAATCCGTTCCTTTAAATCACCGCTCCCTCCAATGCGGGCAGCAGACTCAGAAATTCGTTGAATCGGCTTTAGCATCCTCCGTGCAAACAGATACCCGCCGATAATGGAAATCACCACAAAAAGCGGCAAAAACAACAAAAGCAGCCGCGTAATGGCTGCCATCTGCGTCATACCCTGGTTTTCCGATACAATTCCGCGCAGCCAAAGTCCTTCCAGCCCCTCCAATACCAATTTTCGGTCAAATATATAATATAACGTACCGTTTATTGTAAGGCGCTGGATCTGGGAATCTGCAAATTCCAGGCTTGCCGTATGCTTTGAAATAGGATTTTCCCCATAAAGCAATGTTACATCCTCATTGTATAATGATGTATATACCTCATTTACCTTATCCAGAAAATCATCGTCTATCTCCAGATAGCCTCCGCCAAAAGCCATATAATAATCTACTTCCTGCGGGTCGGCAACACCAAGATTCCTGTAATACTCCACTTCATCCACATTGTCCTCGACTGTGCGTATCAGTTCATCACGGATGGTCTTCTGCAGCAATTGGCGGTTGACCGAAAAAACTATCACGTATGTGCAGGCAGTGACAAAAACCAAAATCGCCGTAAACCACAACGTAATTTTCACTCGAATGGATAAATTCTTCATTCATCTTCCACCTCTCGCAGCACATAACCCTTCCCACGGACGGTATGGATCAATTTCCTGTCATGCCCGCCATCAATCTTCTTCCTGAGATAACTGATATAGACATCGACCACATTCGTTCCGCCCTCATAGTCAAAATTCCAAATATGTTCCTCTATCTTCTCCCGGGACAATACAATCCCCTTATTATGCAGCAAATATTCCAACAGCTCATATTCTTTCGCAGACAGGGAAATCTCTTCCCCTCCCCGCCCCACTACATGGGCCGCCGTATCCATAGTAAGGTCAGCCGCAGATAGGACGTTGCTGGCAATGCCAAAAGAAGTGCGCAGCAGCACACGCAAGCGCGCCATCAGTTCGTCAAAAGAAAAAGGCTTCACCAGATAATCGTTGGCTCCGCTGTCCAACCCCTTCACACGGTCAGCTACAGAATCCCGCGCGGTCAGAAACAGCACCGGCGTTGCCTTGCCGATGCTGCGCAGGTAACGCAATACTGTAAATCCATCTGCTCCAGGCAGCATAATATCAAGAACAATCGCGTCATAATCAGCAACGGCCAAGCTGTCAATTGCTTCTTCACCGTCATGGCAGCTGTCTACACTATAGCCCTGAGAAATCAGTTTCTTTGTAATAATTCTATTTAAATCTTTCTCATCCTCTGCAATCAAAACCCTCATATCTCACCTCTGCCGCTCCTTACAGTTTAAATTTTCCTACCTCCTGATTGAGCTGCCCCGCAATATCCTTATTATAATTTGCATCCTCGCCAATTCCACTTACATTGTTGGTAAGGTTAACCGCTTTCTCCGTCACGCTGCTTACCCCCTGTGCACTTTCGCCGACGGCAATCCTGATATCGCCTACAGACGTCTTAACCATATCCATCTGCTCCCGCAGATGCTCGCTGTCTTCTGCAAACTCACACATCATCTCATTCATCCTGCCGACATCGCTCTGATAGGTGTCACTGACTTTTAACATCTTACTATACCCATCCATGACAGTCTCATTCATAAACAGAACCATTTCTTCTGCTTCCTCCGCGAGTTCATCCACCGTCTGGATTACCTCTGCCGTCACCTTTTGGATTTCTGTCGCCGCCTGGGCAGAATTCATCGCCAGTTTGCCAATCTCATCGGCAACCACCACAAATCCCCTTCCGGCTTCTCCTGCTTTGGCAGCTTCAATGCTGGCATTCAATGCCAGAAGGTTTGTCTCTTCCGTAATATTGAGAATATTCTTCGTAAGTTCACGCACTTCCTCCACTGCCTTGGATTTTTCTATTTTCTGCCGCAGCAATGTAGCCATGTCTGCTGCCTGTTCTTTGGCATCCTGCTGCGCCTTTACCGCCTTACTGTGCACTTCCCTCGCATGTGCCATAATCTGGTCAGAGGAATTGTTCCCACTCTCTGCCTGGCTGTTTATCTGTTCAATTAAGTCGAATATCTGCGCAATCGCTTCATTTACCTGGTCCAGGGCAGCGCTGGATTCCTGCATTGCCGCACTCATCTGCTCCATGGCAGTGGAAACATCCGCAATGCTCATCTCTGCCTGCGACAAATCCTCCGCAATGCTGGCGGATGTGCCGTTCAGTTGCTTTGAGTTCCCCGATATGTTAAGCATGATATTCCTTATATATGCCAGGAGTTCATTGACATTGCCGGCAATCATTTCCATCTCATCGCCTGAATGGACATCAAGCGTCTGGGTCAAATCCCCCTCATTGTTCACCAGCTCATATATCTTCCTGTCGACCGTACGCAGACTCCTGATAATGGCTGTGACGATGATGTTGATTATCAGCAGCACAACCAGCAGACAGGCAACAGTAATCCCCACCACCTGCCACAAGATAGTATTCAGCCGCCCCACCACGCCGGAAGCATCGTAGTCACATCCTACAATGCCCACGACTCTGCTGCCGCTGCTGTCCATCACCGGCATATAGGCTGAAATCAAATCCCCTATATCCGTGCTGTCGATAAAATCCTGCACATATTCTTCACCTGCAAAAACGCCCTGCAGCTCCTGATAAGAAACTTCAAATTGCGTCCCCAACTCAGAGTGGTTCTCCGTTTCATCCGTATCAATGCCATAACAGACCTGCTTTCCGTCCGTATATAAGGTATATAAATATTTAATCCCGCAATCCTCGCGGATACTGTTCATTGTCGCTGCCAATGCCTGATATTCCGCGCTCTGCTCACCTCCCTGCACGGCTTTCTCAAGTTCCTCCCCATCAATTACCTTAACCGAAATGATGGCAGCCATCCGCGCTTCTTCCACGCCCATTGCCACCAGACCATCCCTGGTCCGCATATAAGCGCTGACTCCCATAACCACACAAAGCAAAATAATCAAAATACTTGTCGGGGCTAAAATCTTTGTACGAATGCTTAATCCTCGCGTCTTCTCTCTTTTCATCAGTGATACCTATCCTTTCTGCACATTATAGATATGGGCAGATTTCTCTGTCACAGACCTAATACGCTCATAAATTCTACCGCAAACATTCCAGAAACAGTATAGCACTTTAAAAAAGCAAAAACAATAACCCCAAAAACAACTGTTTTCAGGGCTATTGCTTCAAGAGAGGCGCAGACCGGATTTGAACCGGTGAATCAGGGTGTTGCAGACCCATGCCTTACCACTTGGCTACTGCGCCGTATTCAGTTTTTCTCACGTCCTAGGACATTCTACCAAATCATTCCACATTCGTCAAGGCTTAAGTGAAATTTTTTTTTCATATTCGTAACAGTTCAGCCAGCCGAGTTAAATTGGGGAAAATCGTGCTTGCACGAATTTTACACGATTTAGTTCGGCTGAGGGAACGCCATCTTATGAGCAAAGTTAGCTGCAAAGCAGCGTGAAAACGCCGTAGGCGTCTTTGCGAATGGCGTGGGCTGAACTGTTACTCATATTCAGTAACAGTTCAGCCATCGCCAAATTAATGGGCGAATCATTATTCACGTAACTATTCCGCCACCCCTTCGTTCCTGCCATTCCATTGGCTGAACTGATAATATTATATGCAAAAACTTTTATTTCATGACTCTTTTAAACTTTTTTACTATAAATGATTCTATATTCTTCTGTACTTACCGAATTATGCGCAACGTTGCGCACTATCATTTTCTATATCACGAAAAACACTAGTGGAAATAGATAAAAATTAGCAAAAAAGATTGGCACATCTGTCTATTGTGACTTGCAAAAATACGTGTATAATCATAAATATGAACAAGCGGTTGCGCTCTTGATAGCACATCGGAAAATATTCCTGACAGAAACGCGCTTAGGAGGGCAACTGCCAACATAAAGCCTTCAAAATAAGGCTTCAACAATATTAAAGGAGGAATAGAAATGAAAGCATGGAAACGCACACTCAGCGCGGTCATGAGCATTTGCCTTGTATTTTCCCTGTTTACCGGACTGAATTTTACCAGCGCGGCGGCAGGCACCTATGGGGCATTGCAAAATGGCGCGCTGACAGAAAACACCGATGGATGGACATTCGAGGGAAATCTGGAAGCTGGTGACGCTGGCGCCGAAGCCGGATACAGTATCCAGAATGGAGAGGGAAGTGAAAAACATCTG
>CANOHX010000191.1 GCA_947565885.1 uncultured Lachnospiraceae bacterium | reverse complement strand
CAGCGTATTATCTTTGTCCGTCCCCATCAGCTCCATTGCCTGCCGGTAACCCGCCGCCTTAGGCTTCCCTGCCTTAAAAATATACTGGACCTTTACGACGTCATTGAACGTCTTTACTCTCGGCTCTTTGTTATTTGACAGAAGGCAGCATTGGTATCCAAGTTCCTTCAAATGTGCAAACAGGCTCTTCGCACGCTCATCTGCCGGCGCGCCGTGGGGAACCAGCGTATTGTCCACATCGAAAATAATCCCACGGTACCCTTCTTCATACAGGCGGTCAAACTCAATTTCATAGGCGGAATCCAGATATTCATCAGGATAAAAATTTTCCATCATATTTCTAATCTCCTGAAATACTGCTACTTCTCTCAGTTATCCAGTATTTTCTTTATCTCGTCCATAAAGGTATTTACGTCCTTAAACTCTCGGTACACAGAGGCAAACCTTACATATGCCACAGGGTCTAATTCCTGAAGACGGTTCATGACAATCTCCCCGATTTCAGAACTGGAAACTTCCTTTTCCTCCCGGTTGAAAATGTCAACTTCCACCGTATTCACAAGCTGGCTGATTTGCACTGCAGACACCGGACGTTTATGGCAGGCACGCAGGATTCCGGCTTCCACCTTCGCGCGGTCATACTGTTCCCTATTGTCATCTTTCTTGATGACAATCAGAGGAATCGTCTCCACTTTCTCGTATGTAGTAAAACGCTTCCCGCAGTCATCGCAAAGCCTACGGCGTCTGATTGCATTATTATCGTCTGCCGGCCTGGAATCAATAACCCTGGTGTTGTCACTGCTGCAATATGGACATTTCATGGATTCTCCTCCTTGGTATGATATTTATGCTCCCACTTTCATAGCAAACGACAAAAATTTTTGTATTTGTCGTTCGCTTGCGCCGATTTTGGCGCTTACTATAACAAAACTACTGATTTCAGTATATCTTTCTTTGATGTGCTTGTCAAATATCTAAGCCAATTTCTATAGAAACAGCATATTCACAATTTTCTACCCATTCTAACAAATACACTTGCAGCTGATAGCAATTGCCGCAAAGACAAACTTTGCGTTCCGCAAAATCTCTGATTTTTTCAGACTCACTTACATAAGGCATGAGATTGTTTTTTAATTTGTACCATAGCAAGGGCTGTATATTCAAAGGCTTTTGCCGATTTACTAACCCTTCCAGAAACTCTGCAATTTTTAAAAATTTTTCACTTTCAAATCTTCTTGTTGCAATGCCGACCTCCACTTTTTCTATATATCCCTCGTCCTTATGAAACAGCAAAATACCGTCTTTATGCAGCATGGCATGACGAAGCTGTTCTATAAAATCATCGACTTCATTGATAGCAGACAACAATGTATCATCCTTTAGCAGATTATCGCTGAATGCAGATATATTCTTTTTCATATCCAAAATCAGCGTATAAATATGCTTGTGTTCGTCATCTATCAGGCATGTCAGAATGTCTGCCGACTTGCACCCTTGCTTTGAGACATTGGGAGACCGGAACTCATTTGCAAATACCGCATATTGTCCACCTTCCAGGACATACCTCAGATTGACCGTTTCTGTATCCGCGCAATCCTTATGCTCTTCCCGCACTGAAACAGTTGTATTTTCATTTATTTGATACAGCACATTTTTCTGAATCTGCATGTCTAATTTTAACGACTTCGTATTTAATTTAATCATCCGATTGTACTTCCCCCAATTTTACCGCTTCCTCATAGAGATTCATCGCAGACTTGGCAAACAACGCAAACTGGAATCCTGACTTTGCATCTGGAATAATCTCTTTTACAGTACTTTTTCCATTGGCCTGAAAAACAAACTCATAAACAAACAGATTCTCCGGTTGAATTAAATCTTCTTTCTCCAACTGGAAATGCTCTAAAATTTGCCCATTATTTTTCTCTTTTACCAATTCAGACAAAACATATAAATTATTTAGTTTAGAAACAAACGTATCGCTGTGTGTACTGAGTATCAGCTTGACGCCAGTATTATTTAACCTATTCAGGAAACGAGCCAGTTCCAATTGCTTCTGCGGATGAAGGCTTGCCTCCACTTCATCAATGATTAACTGTCCATAGTACATCTCAGAGGTTAACGTTAATTCCAGCGGCGCCACTTCATTGATCATGGCAGAAGCAAGATGCATAGGCACTATCTGATTGTCATCTTTTGCACAGTATGAAAAATTTCCCTGGTTATTTATGTGGATATGACCTTCAATTATTTTATTTTCAAAGAACGCCAATTCATTATTATAGAAATTACGATTATCTTCGTCTTCTGTATAAGTTTGTAAAAAACGCAGGAATTCATACATAGGCTGTGTCAGACCGCCGTAACGTTCTTTATTCCCTATCAGTTCTCCATCTTCTATCTGAAAAGATATCGTATCGTCCGCCCTGTTTGCAAAAAAATCACGGTACAAAAGCATAAGTCCGGTTCTTGATGCTGGCAGATACAGGCTGTCTTCTTCAAATACTTTTCGCAACATTCTTCTAAATAGAAATATCTCTAATTCAGAAATAGAGACCCTTAATGACATAAACTCGTTTTCTCTGTCCGCAGCTTTTTCCTCCCATAAAATACCAATCCTCCATCTATCATCTACATCTGTCTCCCAAATGCTGAGTGACAATAAATCCGGATTAATTGATTTTTTCACCTCTTCATTTTCCAGACTTTTTTTATCTGTGATATCAATGTGGTAAGAAACGCTATCCTCCAATTCTGCTTCCAAATATAATTTGTCAATGGAAATCTCTTTTCCGAAAATCTCCTTTACAAGTTGCTCTTTTTTCAGATGCAATTTATTATTTATATATCCTACAAAGTCTGCTATGTTATTTACATTAAGATGATATCTGCTATACTTTTCCACTTTTTCTTCCAACAGAATATCCATTGAATCTTCCTCTAACAGATTAACGATTTTATTGCTTAATCCCTGGACAAGCTGCATCAGAAATGTCTTCCCACTGTTATTAGGCCCAACAAAAAGCGTATAGCTGTCAATGCATATCTTTGCGCTCTCTATCTTAGCAAAATTCTCCACACCAATCCACAAATGCATGTATCTGCTCCTTCTTCTCAACCTTAAATATTAATTATGCCGGACAATTCCAAATATTATACAAAAATGAACCCGCTCTCAGTCCATCCCCTCAAAAATCTCACTCAACGTCATTTTTATATGGGGAAACGCCCTTAAACTTATCTCGGTCTCTGCATTATAATCTTCATCTTCTTTATCATCCTGCAGGATATGGGCCTGTTCGAGCACATATTCCCCATCCTGAAGATAGTAAACCTCGACAGACTTTCCTTGCGGAAACACAATCCAGTATTCCTCCACGCCGGCTTTTTCGTAAATTTCTTTTTTCTCTGTCCTGTCGCGCTTCGCCGACGAAGGGCTCAGCGTCTCAGCTATAAACTTAGGGATTCCGCTATAGGAACCTCCCTTTAAATGCTTCCTGTCACAGATGACCATGATATCCGGGCAGACATAATCGTCATTTTCCTCTGGATGGTATTTAAAATCCAGATTTTCCATAGAAACAAGGCAAATGCTGTTTTTTAACCCTTTTTTAATACTTGTATGAATATTACTATTTACTATGCCATGCCGGTATCCCGGTGCAGGTGACATATCGTAAACCACACCGTCTATTTTCTCATCTCTCCAATATTCTTTATCAGCTAATCCCATATTCGCCGCCTCCTGTTTTCTTATTCTGCTTCTTTGACTGCCTTAAGAGGCATCAGGCTCCTCATGCCATATATTATAACACAGCCCTGCAGATTAAGGAAGTTTTAATTCCATCCAGAGGCTGCCCTGCACCAATTGCCAAAAATATTTACACTTTTCGGCAAACGCAAAGAACGGCATCTGAAAACCAGCTGCCGCTCCTAAAACAATCTACTATTTTCATTCCCGCGAGCAATGAGCCAAGCGCTTAACTTGTAGCGCCGTCACTGTCCGTCCCGTCTGCCGGTGCATTGCCATTTTCTGTTCCTGTGTCTGTACCTGCAGCGCTTCCGTCACCCATCGGCGCATTCTCTCCGGCTCCGCTGTCTGTTCCCGTGTCCGCATTGCCCTGTATTGGCGTGATGACAATATTCTGCGCCTCGACATTCGTCTTGCGTTTCACAATGTCTTCAATCTGTGCGCGTTTCGCATCTGTAACTTCTCCCATATTCAGCACTACATCTGCATTTCCATCGGTGATGCTTACCACCACATCCGTGAAGCCTTTGGCTTCCAGAAGCATTTCCGCTGCCGCTTCCCGCTCTGCGATATCCGTCATGGCAACCATAGCATTGACTGCATCCTGCTTCTGTTCCTCCGTAATATTTACATTGTTAATCAATTCCAGCAACGATGCTTTATTCTGGGAACGAATCTGCTCCCGGTTCAGTTTTACCTCAGAAACAAAATCCACATTGTTCACACTGCTGCTGGTGAGGACTGCCTCGCCAGGATTTTCTGAATCTGCAGTCTGCCCATTGGCAATCTGCTCCCCTGTCTGCACACCCAGCGCTTCTGTGCCGGTCGTTGTACTTGCCTCCGCCTCGGTTCCGGTCTCTGCGCTCGCCTCCGTATCTGTAAAAATATCTTCCGCATTATACATATCCTCATCGGAAATATCGTATGTACCCTCATTCGTGTCCGCGCTTGCCTCCTGCGCCAAATCACTGTCACTCCGGCTCCCTGTATATTGCAAATAGCCTGCGACAGCAATCATTAACGCCAAAGCCGTAATGATAATCTGATTTTTTTTGAAAACTTTTTTCAAAATGATGCCCTCCTGTCAATTCATCTTAACTACCTTAATTTTATGTACTTCCACTGGAAATAATGCTAAAACTGCATCAGAAATATTTTTTGCCACCTGCGCATTTCCGCCCCCCTCCGCCACTACCAGCACGCCCTCTACAGACGGGACTACCTCCTTGGTCACAAAAGGTTCCCCGCCGCTGCCGCTTCCATCGGCATAGACTGTCTCTTCCTGGGACTGCTGCTGCGTATCCGTCCGCACAGCCTCCCCGTCTTCTTCCTTCGTATCCTGGCTGCTCCTGCTCCTGTCTTTCTCCACTTTCTGCTCGCCCTCATCTTTCAAGGTAATCATCACCTCCACCTTGCCCACCCCCTGCATATCCTCCAGGATATCTTTAAGCCTGCGCTCCATGCGTTTTGCATAATCGCCCGAACTTTCCTCTGAGGGCTGCTCGGCAGCCTGACTGGGTTCCTCGGCGGAATCTGTTTTCTTCTCCACCGGAATGGCAACCACCAGCAGCAGGATTCCTGCAAGCCCAGCTACCAGCAGTTGGTTCTTTGGTATCTTTTTCAGCTTATCCAGAGAAAATTTTGTCTTTTTCATTCTCCTTTTCCTCACTTTTTTAACAACCATTTCAGCAATATCTCATACAACCAGAATCGTAATCTGCTCCTCATCAAGACGGTAGAATTCCATCAGTGTCTGCCGCAGTTCATGTACGCTTGGATATTCCGCATCATGATTCG
>CANOHX010000190.1 GCA_947565885.1 uncultured Lachnospiraceae bacterium | reverse complement strand
CCTGCCATCCTCGGGCACAAAAGAGCACATCTGGTAAATCCAGGCTGCACCAGCCCCGGAGAGGACGCCGTTGCATAATGCGTAGATAACAAGATCTGCTTCCAGCCGCCTTGCATACAGATAAGAAAAAACTGCGACGCTGCCAAAAGAAAATAAACACAGGAATACAATTCCCCACCAAAAATGCTCTTTTTTATTCAACAGCAATTTGGCAAAACAGCCGCATAGCAGCAACAGCAGCATAGACAGTAAAATATAGGTATCACCCTCGCCGCACACAAGGTAAACGGTACAGTGGAATGCTCCGGATACCATGCCAAAGATGGGGCTTGACATCATGGACACCCCCATGCTGAGAAGCAGTACTGGTCGTACAAATTCCGGCAGGTACAGAAACAGTACGGCTATCACGCAGATAATTAAATAGCACAGGGCAATCTGCCGGTAATTCCATAGCTTCTCATATAACCATTCTTGCTGTAACCTGCTGATTTCCAGCGAAGCCAGAAACAGCACTGCGTAAAAAACGCCAATAAACACCAGTATTAACAGCCGTTCCCATTCCTGCCCACTGATAATTGCGGCGGCTACGCTTTCCGTCACGGTACAGGTTGCCATCAAAGCTACAAAGAATTTGCGGAACTTAAAATCCTGTTCCTTTCCCTTTTTATCTTTTATGGGTTCTGCTTCTGCCCCGGTTCTTATCTCCGCTTCCTTTTCTCTCTTGTTTCTCATAATCCTCATAAGCCTTTACTATTTTCTGTACCAAAGGATGCCGTACAACGTCACTGCTTGTCAGCTGGCAAATCCCGATATCTTCTACTTTCCTCAAAACCCTTAGCGCCACATCCATGCCGGAGACGCTGCCCGGAGCTAAATCTTTCTGTGTGGCATCGCCTGTAACCACCACTTTAGAGCCAAAGCCAATGCGCGTCAGGAACATTTTCATCTGCGCAGGCGTGGTATTCTGAGCCTCATCTAGAATAATGAAAGCATTATCTAAGGTCCTTCCCCTCATATAAGCGAGGGGCGCCACCTCAATCAATCCTTTCTCCATATTTTTCTGAAAGCTGTCTGCCCCCATAATCTGATACAAGGCATCGTACAAAGGACGCAGGTAAGGGTCAACCTTGCTCTGTAAATCTCCTGGCAGAAATCCCAGCTTTTCCCCTGCTTCAATGGCTGGACGCGTAAGGATAATCCTGCTTACTTCTTCATTCTTAAATGCCGTGATTGCCATAGCCATGGCGAGATATGTTTTGCCGGTGCCCGCCGGACCCATGCCAAACACAATCATCTTTTCCCGAATCTCATCCACATACCGTTTCTGCCCCAAAGTCTTGGGCTTTATCGGTTTGCCGCCAATAGTATGGCAGATTAAATCCCTGTCAATCTCAACGATTGCCGATTCTTTTTCTTCAAATGTCAATGAAATTGCATAATCTACATTCTGTTCCGTAATCTGGTTGCCGCGTTTCGATAATTCAAACAGCTGTTTAAAAACACGTAAAGCTTTTTTGACATCCGCGTCTTTCCCCAACAGCTTGAGGTTATTCTCGCGAAGCGCCACGGTTACGCCAAATGCGCGCTCAATTTTTTTCATATATACATCAAACTGCCCAAACACATTGGCAATATGTTCCGTAGGTATATCAATTGCTGTCTCCATCAGACTCATCTTCTATCTGCCCTTCCTGTGGTAGGTCTGTGATATTGGTTGTTTTCCGGATGCCTATAGGTTGAATGACTTTTAAGCTTCCAGATGCCGTACAGGTATTTTCATCCGTTACTATCATAACATTATTTTCTAAAATTTGTACCCCTTTTTCTGATAATTCCTTACAAAATTCTTGTAATTTTTGTTCCGCAAGTTTTTCTGCCTCCTCTTTTTTGTAACGCTTCGATTCTATTCGGTACTCTTTCTGAGTTTCTTTCAAAAAAACCAGTGGCAAATAAAAACTTTCTCCTATTTTGACATCATACTCATCTGTAATAGTATCATATTTTTCAAATTTATGCAAAAAATGCGGAAACCGAAATTGATTTTGCAGTATCCGGAAACCATAAGAGCTGCTTTCCTCGCCGGTAAACACCTTATCTTCATATTTCAGGGAGAAGCTGTCATGATAGGGATACAAAGTTATGCCAAGGATATCGGCATCCGATACGCAGTACTGGTAACTGGCAATTTCTTTTGCATCGTTCAATACCGGATTTTTCCCTTCCACCAGCAAATCTCCTGGTTTTACCTTAGAACCCTTTTCCACCTGGGGAGTTCCTGCCCTGGTAAGGATACTGTAAATCTCCGCTTCCTTGTCCGCCACTAAATCCATCGGAGTGCCGTCTTCTGACTGCTGCCTTTGGGCCTGTTGGTTGGTGGCAAGGTTTTCCTGGATGTCGATAATCAGCATCGTGCCGCTCAGTTTTGCTGAAGCCCAAATAATATCCCCATATCCGGCACGCAGTTCTTCTTCTATCTTCTCACAATCTATTTTGCTTTTTAACAGCCCATGATATACCTTTTTCTCTTGCAAAAACTTAATTATGTTGCTGTCCGTCTCATGGAGATTGCCATTGACTTCAATTTTCCACACAAACAGCGACATGGTATATAAAAGTACACAGCAAAGCACAACCCCCGCAAAAAACAGTTTGCGTTTCCGGTAGCGGCGCATGGCAAACGGCAGCCCTATCCGTTCAACAATCACCAGCTTTGTCCTTGTTTTTTTGAGAATAGGCTTTAACTGCCGAAATCCCCGCAGGCTGATGCAGAACTCGTACTGATCATCGTGATATTCCAGATTCCAAATCAGAATGTTGCGGTTGCTGCAAAGATTAAAAAAACGCTCAGGCGCATAACCAAACAGCCTGACCCGCACATACCCCTGAAAATATTTTACTCTATCAATCAACAAAATACTTACCCCTTACGAATCATATAATATTCCCTGAATGAATCCAGTGATTTTCATTTCCTCATTCGTATAATATTCGACCACCAGCCGCTTCCCCACGATGCTGACCTGGCAGTTCTTGGTCTGAAGGCGTATTTTTTCCCTGTTGTAATCGATAATGCCCTTGTAATTTTCTATCAGCACCTGGTTACGCCCCATCGCCGTTATAATCACCGCGCCGTACACAATATCCCTGGGCAGCTCTAAGGACTCCACGATATTTGATTTTACCTGTGTCAGATTCTTTTTCTTCCATTTTCCCATAGTTAAACATATGCAGCCTTTGGTTCAGCCATGCATAGCAAAATAGAAGCTATGCATGCTTGCAAGTAAAAGATTCTATTCTATCAATGTTTCACGCATTACGGATAATCCCCTTTACCATGGGAATTTTCCCTACAGGCTGCTGGCTGATTTCATAAGCGCGCACAATTCTTCCATAAGCATCTTTTGCCTTATCCATATCGTTTGCATAAACAGTGGCAAGCATTTCCCCGGGATGCACGGTATCCCCTCTCTTCTTATGCAGTAAAATTCCCACGGATAAATCCACTTCACTGTCCTTCGTGAGACGTCCGCCGCCCAGCACAAGGCTTGCCAGCCCAATCTCTTCGGCAAGGATTCTGGAAACAAACCCTTCTTCCGTGTTCATAACCTGCAGCTGAATGCTTCCCACTGGCAAAAGTTCCGGCTGGTAAACATAACGTTTATCCCCGCCCTGTGATTCTACAAATTCGGCAAACTTATCCAGCGCAGCTTTGTTTTGGATGGTCTGTTCCAACATTGTTCTTGCGTCCTCAGGCGTCTTAGCGCTGCCGGCTGCCAAGACCATCTCCGTCCCCAGGGCATAGACAACCTCCATGAAATCCTTAGGACCCAGTCCGTTCAAAGAAAGAATTGCTTCTTTTACTTCCAGGGAATTGCCCACGGCATTGCCCAAAGGTTGGTCCATATCCGTAATCACTGCTGCCATCTTCTTACCAATGCCCTCGCCAATCCGTACCATCTCTTTGGCAAGCGCAAACGCCTCTTCCTCTGTCTTCATAAAAGCCCCATTGCCAGTTTTTACATCCAACACAATAGCATCGGCATTGGCAGCCAATTTCTTACTCATAATACTGGAGGCAATCAGCGAAACCTGGTCCACGGTTGCCGTCACATCCCTGAGGGCATAGAGTTTCTTATCCGCCGGAGCAAGGTTGGCAGTCTGCCCCATAATGGCAACCTTGATTCGGTTCACGTTTTCATAGAATTGTTCCGTGGTAAGTGCGGTGGTAAACCCCGGAAAGCATTCCAGCTTGTCAATTGTGCCGCCGGTATGCCCAAGCCCCCTGCCAGACATTTTCGCTACTGGGATTCCCAGCGCAGCCACCATCGGCGTCAATACCAGGGAAGTCTTATCCCCCACGCCGCCTGTACTGTGCTTATCCACCTTAATACCCTCTATTGCAGATAAATCCAGCACCTCCCCGCTGTCCCTCATGGCAAGCGTAAGCTGCAGCGTTTCCTGCTCATCCATGCCCTGAAAACAGATTGCCATCATCAAGGCAGACACCTGGTAATCAGGAATCTCCCCCTTGGTATAACCCTCCACCATGAAAGTAATCTCTTCTTTCGTCAGGCAGCCGCCACGTTTCTTTTTGTTAATAATATCATACATTCTCATAATTCTTCCCTCTCCTGTTTAACGCACAACTATTGTTTTATCACTTTTTATTGGCTGTACTTTCCTGTTATTTCTAGCGTATTCCCATCTGGATCAATAATATTGAAATACCAATACGGCATATGTACATTAACATACATCAATTCTGAAATCTCGCCTATATTTATATCTTTCAATCGTTCGTACTCGCTTTTTAAATCTTCGACATCAAAATTGAACACTACAAGATTATTTTTAGGTGTGCCTGTATCTCTGTAAAACTCATCAATATAAGCCTGATTAAACCGTTCGCTTGGTTCCTTGCCGATTATCTTGGCATCATAGGATTTATTATATAGAGCAATTTTATTACTAAACTGTACCCATCTGTCATCATTTGCTTTTTGCGGCTCCTCTTGCAGCAATTTACTATAAAAATCAACAGACTTTTGTATATCGGCTGCATAAATATAGGTTGTTCCAAGCTGCATAATTTCCCTCCTTAATCCTCCATCGTTTTCCATTTTTCGTGTGCCATTACCAATCCAACAATTCATCCAATGTACGAATTTCTTTATCCTGTCCATAATTTCTAAAATTTTCACTTCTGTTTATCAAAATTGAGTACGCGCCTGCATTGGCCGCGCACATGATATCTTTTTCCTCATCGCCGACAAATGCCATTTCCTTAACACTAATCTTCATTTTTTCTGCTAAGAACTTTAATCCTGCAGCATAAGGTTTTCGGTAACCAATATCATTTGAAGTACATGGAAAATCAATATACTTTATTACCGCACTGATATCCTCCAAAGCATAAACATTATCCATACCATATGCAACATCAGATAAAGTTCCTAATAATATTCCCTTTTCAGATAGCCCTTTCAATGTTTCCTCAACTTCTGTATACAAATTAGCATCTTGTTTGAAGTACGAATAAAAATGGTATTTAACTTTCTCAATATCCTTCACTGGTATATC
>CANOHX010000189.1 GCA_947565885.1 uncultured Lachnospiraceae bacterium | reverse complement strand
TACAGGTGGGGAATGAACTTTCCAATGGACTCTTGTGGCCGGATGGGAAGCGGCCCAATTATGAAAATATTGCCTGGTTTGTCAATGCCGGAATCCGCGGCGTACGTTCCGTGGACAGGGAGATACCTGTGATGATTCATCTGGACAATGGCGGCAATAACGAACTGTACCGGGAATGGTTTGACAATTATCTGGACAATGATGGCATGGACTTTGACGTGATTGGCCTGTCCTATTATCCGTTCTGGCATGGCTCCCTTGACGACCTGGAAAACAATATGAGGGATTTGGCAAAACGTTACCGTAAAGAGCTGATTGTGGCGGAAGTTTCCATGGGATACACGATGGAGGACTATGCCGAGTATGAGAAACTGGAGCCTGGCAAGCGCAAGGGCATGGCGACGAAACCGTCCCTGGTGGAGAAGATTGAATACCCAATGACCAAACAGGGGCAGGCGGATTTTATGGAAGATCTGATGACGAGGATTGCCGGTATTCCCAATGGGCTGGGAAGAGGATTTTTCTATTGGGAGCCGGCATGGATTCCGGTTCCAGGTAGTGGCTGGGCGACAGAGGTTTCGCTGAAATATATGAATGACCCGGGTCCTTGCGGCAATGAATGGGCAAACCAGGCATTGTTTGATTATGAGGGAATGCCGCTGCCGGCGTTGGATGTGATTAAGAAGTTTAAAGTGAAATAGGGTACTGGTTAGAAGAAAAAGAGCGTACAGTTAATGTACCTCTTTTTTTTTCCCATCATTCGTGATAGAATAGAGAGAAGTTTTGAAAAAACAACAGAAAGAGGACGATAAAATGATTTCAAAGAGTATGCAGCAGGCGGTGGCAGGCAGTTCTGCCATCCGTGCCATGTTCCTGGAAGGCAAGGAGCTGGCGACAAAGATTGGAGCAGAGAATGTATATGATTTCAGCCTGGGAAATCCGATGACGCCAGTTCCGGCAGAGTATAACCAGGCGATTATCGATGCCGTACAGACAGAAAGCTCGCTGGAGCTTCACGGTTATATGGACAATGCCGGCTATCCTGAAACAAGGCAGACAGTGGCAGAGAACCTCAATAAACGCTTTGGCACGGATTTTGAGGGAAAGCACATTACAATGACGGTGGGAGCAGCGGGAGCCTTGAATATTGTGTTTAAGACAATTTTAGACCCCGGGGATGAAGTTCTTGCGCTGGCTCCTTATTTTGGAGAGTACCGTGGTTATGTGGCGAACCACCAGGGTGTTTTAAAAGAGGTTGCGCCGAATACAGAGACATTCCAACCGGATTTTGAGGATTTGAAGAACAAGATAACAGAGAAAACAAAGGCTGTCATTATTAACAACCCGGTAAATCCTACCGGAGTTGTCTATTCAAAAGAGACGATTCAGACGATAGCAGCAATTATGGACGAGAAGCAGAAAGCATATGGCCATGAAATCTATATGGTGTCAGATGAGCCTTACCGTGAACTTGTGTATGATGGAAATGAGGTGCCGTTTCTGACAAAATATTATGACAATACCTTTGTGACCTATTCGTTCAGCAAATCCCTGTCCATTCCGGGTGAACGCATCGGCTATGTAGCGGTGAGCCCCAGCATGGTGGGCTGTGAGCAGTCCTGCAGCGGATTGTCCGTGGCAAACCGGATTCTGGGATTTGTCAATGCACCGTCCCTGATGCAGAAAGCGTTGGCAAAAGCGATTGATGCGACTACGGACGTGGCATACTATGACAGGAACCGTAAGCTGATTTATGATAAATTGACAGAACTCGGGTTTACCTGCGCCAAGCCCCAGGGGGCATTTTATCTCTTTATCAAATCCCCGGATGCGGACGAGAAGAAATTTGTGGAGACAGCTAAGAAATACCATATCCTGCTGGTAGGCGGGACGACATTTTCCTGCCCAGGCTATGTGCGCTTGGCTTACTGCGTTTCCTATGAGATGATAGAGCGTTCCCTGCCAGCTTTTGAGAAATTGGCACAAGAGTATGGTTTGGCATAAGGAGGCTCCTGAGATTTCTAGGGAAACATTGGTTAAATCAGCGTTTTCATAGATAAGCTGATAAATGTAGAAAAGAGAATGGAGGCAACTATGGCTGCATGGGAAACAAATGTGCGAAAAGTCATCCCCTATACGCCAGGGGAACAGCCTGACCGCGCAGATATCATTAAATTAAATACGAATGAGAATCCTTATCCGCCATCGCCGGGGGTAGAACGCATCTTGCAGGAAATGCCTTCGGAAGTATTGCGCAAGTACCCTGACCCAACGGCAGATGCTCTTGTTGCGGCGCTGTCAGAGTGTTATCATATGCCTAAGGAGCAGATTTTTGTAGGCGTGGGTTCCGATGATGTGCTGGCGATGAGTTTTCTGACATTTTTTAATGGCAAGGAACCGATTCTGTTTCCGGACATCACCTATTCTTTTTATGACGTGTGGGCAGAGCTCTTTAGGATTCCTTACGAGTGCCAGCCCCTGGACGATAATTTTCTAATCCGTACGGAAGATTACTTAAGGCCTTGCGGCGGGATTGTGATTGCCAACCCCAATGCGCCTACTGGAATAGCGAAGGAACTGGCAGAACTGGAGCGCATAGTTGCCGCGAATCCCGAGGTAATTGTTATCATAGACGAGGCATATATTGATTTTGGAGGGGAGTCTGCGGTCAAATTAATCCCCCAATATGATAACCTGCTGGTCGTGCAGACGTTTTCAAAATCCCGCAGCCTTGCAGGAATGCGGATTGGCTATGCATTTGGCAATGAGAAGCTGATAAAGTATTTAAATGATGCAAAATATTCGTTCAATTCCTATACGATGAGTACGGTGACGATTGCCGTGGGTGCACAAGCGGTCAGGGATGAAGCGTATTTCCAGGAGACGGTTGGCAAGGTGGTTGCCACCCGGGAGTGGACGAAGAGGGAGCTGCTAAGGCTCGGCTTTGCATTTCTGGATTCCCAGAGCAACTTTATCTTTGCCAGCCATCCGAAATATCCGGCAAAAGAGCTGTTTGAGGCGTTAAAAAAGCAGGGAATTTTTGTGAGGTATTTTGCAAAGCCGCGGATTGACAATTACCTGCGGATTTCCATCGGCACGGATGGGGAAATGAAAACGTTGATTGCATTTTTAGAAAAATATGTAGGAGAGAATCTATGATTAAATTGATTTTAAAGGGCGTGATGATGGGGGTGGCCAATATTATTCCCGGAGTCAGCGGCGGAACTATGGCGGTGTCCATGGGTATTTACGATAAAATTATCCATGCAGCGACACATTTTATTTCGGAATTTAAAGAGAGCATGAAACTGCTGCTGCCGATTATCCTGGGCATGGGAATCGGTATCGTGGCGCTTGCGAGAATCCTGGAGTATATGTTTGCGCGTGTGCCTCTGCAGACGAATCTGCTGTTTATCGGGCTGATTATTGGCGGACTTCCCGCGATTACCAAGAAAGTCAAGGGCAAGACTATCCGCCTGGGGCATATCCTGGTATGCCTGCTGTTTTTTGCAGTCGTGGCTGGTCTGGCAATGATGGGCGAGCAGGAGGGAGCTGCGGCAGATTTGAGTTTTAACCTGGCCAATGTCCTGAAGTTATTCGGCGTAGGCATCGTGGCGTCTGCCACCATGGTCATACCGGGCGTCAGCGGCTCGATGATGCTGATGCTGATGGGCTACTATAATCCGGTATTGAACACCATCAATGATTTTATTGACAACCTGATTCAGTTTAACATGCCGGGAATCTTAGAGGGGTGCAAGGTGCTTGTGCCATTTGGAATCGGCGTGGCAGTGGGAATTATCGGCATCGCCAAGCTGATTGAGGTTATATTCCAGAAGTTCCCGGAACATGCCTATTGGGCGATTATCGGGCTGATTGTGGCATCGCCGGTAGCTATTTTCCTGATGGGCAGCATGGGAACCATCAATGTCGTTGCCGTCCTGACCGGTATCGTGGCGTTGCTGGTGGGGATTCTCATATCCCTGAAATTAGGAGAAGAGTAACGATGGAATCATGGGAAATGGGCATTTCCTGTTATCTTTGCCTGGTCAATCTGATTGGCTTCTTCTTGATGGGACTGGATAAATGGAAAGCAAAGAACAAGAGATGGCGGGTTGCGGAGAAAACATTGTTTGGCGTAAGTCTCGTTGGCGGGAGCATTGGCTGCTGGCTGGGAATGTATATATTCCGCCATAAGACGAAGCATTGGCAGTTTGTATTGGGAATGCCTTTAATTCTGGCAGCGCAGGTGTGTTTGATATTATTCTTGACATTCAAAATATAACCATATATTATTATCTGTAACTGGTAAAAAACGTTCAGTGAAGAGAGGAAAAGAAACATGTATTCATTTGATGAAGTAAAAAAGACAGATTCCCAGGTGGCAGATGCCATCACAGCGGAAATGGAGCGGCAGAACAGCCATATTGAGTTAATTGCATCGGAAAACTGGGTGAGCAAGGCAGTGATGGCGGCTATGGGAAGCCCCATGACCAATAAATATGCTGAGGGCTATCCGGCAAAGAGATATTACGGCGGCTGCGAGTGCGTGGATATTGTGGAGAATCTTGCTATCGAGCGGGCGAAAGAATTGTTTGGCTGTGAATATGCCAATGTACAGCCCCACTCCGGCGCACAGGCGAATATGGCGGTGCAGTTTTGCATGTTAGAGCCTGGCGATACGGTAATGGGCATGAACCTTGACCACGGCGGACACCTGACACATGGAAGCCCTGTGAATTTTTCCGGGACATACTTTAAGATTGTGCCCTACGGTGTAAATGATGAAGGATTTATTGATTACGACAAGGTACGGGAGATTGCGCTGGACTGCAAGCCGAAGATGATTATCGCGGGCGCAAGCGCTTATGCGAGGACCATTGACTTCAAGCGTTTCCGTGAGATTGCAGATGAAGCTGGCGCATATCTGATGGTGGATATGGCGCATATCGCCGGACTTGTGGCAGCCGGGCTGCATCCAAGCCCCATTCCTTATGCCCATGTGGTTACCACTACGACACATAAGACGCTGCGCGGACCGAGGGGCGGCATGATTCTGGCGAGCCAGGAAATGGCGGACAAGTTTAATTTCAACAAGGCGGTGTTCCCAGGAACACAGGGCGGACCTCTGATGCATGTGATTGCAGCCAAGGCAGTCTGCTTTAAGGAAGCCTTGGATGGCAGCTTTAAGACATATCAGCAGAACGTGGCAAAGAATGCCCAGGCGTTGGCGAAAGGGCTGATGGACAGGGAGATTAAGATTGTTTCCGGCGGCACGGACAACCATCTGATGCTCGTGGATCTGACGCCGTATGATTTAACTGGTAAGGCAGTGGAGAAATTACTTGATTCTGTAAATATCACCTGCAATAAGAATACCATCCCCAACGACCCGAAATCCCCATTCGTGACAAGCGGTATCCGTCTTGGAACGCCGGCAATCACATCCAGAGGATTTACAGAAGAAGATATGGATAAGGTTGCAGAGTGCATTGCCAAGATGATTAAAGAGGGAGAAACAGCCTCCGATGAAGTACGCGGAATGGTGAAAGAGCTGACAGCAAAGTATCCATTATTGTAAGGAATGCTATAAATTAGGGAGGGGAGTGTAAAATAAAGTGTGTAAGTTAGAAATACAACAAATCTAACTGCACGC
>CANOHX010000188.1 GCA_947565885.1 uncultured Lachnospiraceae bacterium | reverse complement strand
GCAGAGAGCGGTAACATGGAAGCCTACAAGGCAGAGAGTGGTAACATGGAAGCCTACAGGGCAGAGAGCGGTAACATGGAAGCCTACAAGGCAGAGAGTGGTAACATGGAAGCCTGCAGGGCAGAGGGGGGTAAGGCAGAGGGCAATGTACCGAGGGATGGTATGCGCCGGAATGCACCGTACTTTTTGGGGATGGCGCTGATATACAGCATCTGTTTTGCCACTGCTTTTTACCGCAATTATATTGGCATCACATTTCCCTTGATTACGGCGGCAACATTGCTTGTCTGCGGGCTGTTCCTCAAAAAGAACGAAATTCCCTGGAAGAAGTCTAACTGGCTGTATATAGTGACCTGCCTTCTTTTGGGAATCAGTACGGTGCTCACAGCCAATGTATTTGTAATCTTTTTCAATACGGTGGGAATTCTGCTGATGATAACCGTGTTTATGGTGCGTCAGATGTACGATGACACAGGCTGGAATTTCGGGCAGTATCTGCTGAATGTGCTGTTTTTGTATCTGAATATGATACCGGAACTGGCAGCGCCTTTTATTCATTGGCTTAGTTACAAGAAAGAGCACAAAAAGGGAGGGAAGAGCAACCAGAAAGTGAAGTATGTTCTGCTGGGGGTTGTGATTGGGCTGCCGATGCTTCTTGTTGTAGTGGAGCTGCTGAGCAGCGCGGATCAGATTTTTTCCCAGGTAATTGGCAAGATGAGCCACAGGCTGTTTGGGCAGGTGATTTTTTCTTCCAATGTATTTCTGGTTATTTTGCTGATGTTATTAGGATTTTTCGGCATTTACAGTTTTCTTTCGGCGTTGTCGCTGAATAATATGCCGCAATACCAAAGCTGCAGAATAAAGAAAAATCCTTTGACTGCAATTACGTTTATATCTATGGTAACAGCGGTATATGTGATTTTCTGTGGGATACAGATATTATTTTTATTTACTGGCGGTATGCTGCTGCCAGAAGCCTATACTTATGCAGAGTATGCGCACCAGGGATTTTTCCAATTGTTGTTTGTGTGCTTATTTAACCTGATCCTTGTCGGGGTCAGCATGGCGGTGTTTGACGTAAACCGTGTCTTAAAATTGCTTCTCCTCCTTTGCTGCGGCTGTACTTATATTATGTTGGCGTCCAGCGCTTTCCGTATGATTCTGTACATCCGCACTTACCATCTGAGTTTCCTGCGGGTGTTGGTGCTGTGGTTCCTTGCCATGCTGGCGGTTTTGTTGGCTGGCGTGGTGATTACCGTGGTAAATCGGAGATTTAAGCTGTTTCGTTATTGCGTGGCGGTTGTGGCAGTATTTTATCTGGTGTTTTCTTTTGGCAAAGCGGATGTGCTGGTTGCAGAATACAATATTGCACAGATGGGAGATGGTATCAGTTTTGACGATTTGGAGTACTTGGCGGGGTTATCTGTCGATACCGTACCAGTTTTAAGCCGTTACAGGTTTGAACATCAGGGCTGTGGACAAGGGGCTTCAAATTACGTGGAAAAATACGATTACTATACTACTCCAGGGGATTGGTTTTATGGGGAAAGAGGGGGAGCGGTGCCCGATGGCTGTAGGCGCTGTCTGCTGAACAAGACCTTGCACCATGTTCTGAAAGATACGGAACATATGGGGGTGAGGACATTCCATGTGTCAAAGTATTTGGCAAGAAGAGCTGCTTTAGAATACTGGAATCGCTAATCGTTTTCTTGACATCAATAATAAACCTTTATATAATAAACAACGGACTGATAACACCTTACTTTCCAATGTTCACAGTAAAGTATGAGGGCTAAAGAGGCCTAAGACATAGAAAAGAGGGCGTAACCGTGAAGAATTACAACGTTTTGCATATTCTGGAACTGTATCATATATATAAAGGTATGGATTGTCAGGAAAGACGTGATTTCTATCAGAAAAAATGTGATTATTACCAGTTTTTTGTAAGGCTCATCCTTATTTTGTCCGGCATTGCATCGCTTAGTTACCTTGTATCGGATTATCAGTTAAACGGAAATACTATCATGCCTACGCTGATACCCCGCACTTCGATATTGATTCCGCTGGTATTGTATATACTTCTGGAACCTAAGGCGAAGAGCTACAAAACTAAGGCTTTTCTGAACTATCTGTTCCTCAACCTGATTGTCTTTGCCACAATATGGTCTGTATATCATCTTGAGATTAAGACACATTTCAGTGAGGGCGCTACTATCCTGAACTTTATTTTCCTGATTTGCTGCCTGAGTGCAAGACCATGTTTCGGGCTGATGGGCTACGGGGTCTTTTTTGCAGAGATATTGCTGTCCCATCAAGTGAACCATTATGAAAACCTTGATGTGATTATATCCTTGAATGTACCGTGCTGTGTGGGGATTATGTTTGTCCACTGCATACTTAACCTTGGCGAGTTCGAGCGGTATCTGACCGCTCGAAAACTACAACTGGCATTGATTACAGACCCATTGACAACAGTCTATAACCGTCACAGGATGAATCAATTAATTCGGGATAACCAGATTATCAGCGATGAATCACAGATTTCGCTGATTATGCTTGACATTGATTATTTTAAGGCAGTTAATGATACGCATGGGCATTATGCCGGAGATCAGGTGCTGCATTTTTTGGGAGCAACGCTGATGCAGGAGATACCAAAGAGCGGGACGGTCATCCGTTTTGGCGGGGAGGAATTCGTGATTATTCTGCCTGGATATCCGGCAAAGCAGGCGTACGAACAGGCAGAAGCAATTCGCCAGAAAGTAGCCACGTCAAAGGAAAGCCCATGGGGATTCCATATTTCAGCGGGCGTAGTGCAGTATAATGGCGATTTTGAAAAATCCTTACAGGCAGCGGACCATGCGCTTTACCATGCGAAGGAAAGCGGCAGAAACCGTGTGTTCTGGGATTGTGAGTTTCAGGCATAGCCAAGAAATGAGCAGGCAGTGTAATGAAAAATAAATGTTCGTTCATACATAAAAGGAGGCTGGGATGATTCGTACCATATCGACGGAAGAGATTACAAAAAATATTTGTGAAATGTGTATAGAGGCCAACCACTGCCTGTCCCCTGACATGGAGAAAGCCTTAAAGAAAGCAGTGGATACGGAAGCATCGCCTTTAGGGCAGAAAATATTGGGGCAACTGCAGGAGAATCTTGCCATTGCAGGAGAGGAAATGATTCCAATCTGTCAGGATACAGGAATGGCAGTGGTCTTTGCTGAGATTGGGCAGCAAGTGCATCTGCAAGGGGAATTGTTGGAAGAAGCTATAAATGAAGGTGTCCGCCAAGGGTATGTACAGGGTTTTCTGCGCAAATCCGTGGTGGATGACCCAATTCTCCGTGAAAACACGAAGGATAATACGCCGGCAGTCATCCACTATTCTCTCGTAGCAGGAGATAAGGTGAGGCTTACATTAGCTCCGAAAGGTTTTGGCAGTGAGAATATGAGCCGTATTTTTATGCTGAAACCGGCAGATGGGATAGAGGGCGTCAAACAGGCGATATTGACAGCGGTAAAGGATGCCGGTCCCAATGCTTGTCCGCCGATGGTTGTGGGCGTGGGAATCGGCGGCACCTTTGAGAAATGTGCATTGCTTGCCAAACAAGCGCTGGTTCGTCCGCTGGATGAGCGTTCGCAGATTCCATATGTGCGCGATTTAGAAAGTGAAATGCTTGATAAAATTAATGAACTGGGCATTGGGCCGGGAGGTTTGGGTGGAACTACCACGGCGCTTGCCGTAAATATCAATGCTTATCCCACCCATATTGCCGGGCTTCCGGTTGCCGTAAATATCTGCTGTCATGTGAACCGCCATGTTGTGCGGGAAATTTGATGGGAGGAGGGTTATTTTATGGAGAAGCATATAACAATGCCGATTACCGCTGAGGTTACAAAAACGCTTCACGCGGGGGATTATGTATACATATCAGGAACATTATATGTCGCAAGGGACGCAGCCCATAAACGGTTCATGGAGGTTTTGGATCGTGGGGAAAGCTTGCCTTTTCCGATAGAGGATTCCGCTATTTACTATATGGGGCCTTCTCCGGCAAGGGAAGGAAAGCCTATTGGTTCGGCAGGGCCTACCACGGCAAGCCGCATGGATAAGTATGCTCCAAGGCTGTTGGATTTAGGGCAGAAAGCCATGATTGGAAAAGGAAAGCGAACGCAGGAAGTCATAGAGGCAATCGTTCGCAACCAGGCGGTCTATTTTGCGGCAGTGGGCGGCGCAGGGGCACTTTTGTCTAAATGCATTATATCTTCGGAGCTGGTCTGTTATGGTGACCTGGGCGCGGAGGCCGTGCTGAAATTGGAGGTGCAGGATTTTCCTGTAATCGTAGTGATTGACCGGGAGGGGAATAACCTCTATGAGACTGCAATAGAAAAATTTAAAAAATAAAAATACCGCTGGAAAATTTCTTTGTTTCCAGCGGCATTTGACATTATAGGGAAATATCTATCACTTCACCTTCCGGTGTGACTGGAACTTCCGTTACCTGTACCGGCATCTCTACGCCGGAAATTTCCAGAGTTACAGATGGTGCAGAAAAACTCTGGGTAGATATTTCCTGACGCTCTCTTTCCAATTTATTCATCATGGCTTTTAAATATTTCATGTCAGCTTCCATGATTTCTTTGAGTTCGTCGGAACGGTGCTTTTTCTTCAAGCGATCAAGGTCTTCGGGTTCTAAATCCTCCAATGTGGTTTCGCCCATGAATTCATCTGCCAATTCTTCGAGTTCCATGGCTTCCATCATTTGGTTCATCATCTCATTCATGACTTCCATCATAAATTCGCTCATGATATCCTGGTATTCGTCTACCATCTGGTCTAATTCAAGTTCTTTTTGCTCCTGTTCCTTTTCTTCTTCGTCCGGCAAATAGGGGATGCCGTCTCCGTCTTCTTCAATAGGAACGTTGGTTTTTTGCTTTGCTTCTTGCTCCTCTTCTAAATGATGCATTTTCTTTTTGGCAATACGAAGCATCTTTTTGGCATGGATAATGGCATGGCGAAGTTCGGTTTCGTCATAATCGTCATTATCAATGTTTCTCTGAAGCATCGCTATTTTTCCGCGTGCTTTGGTAGCTACCATTTTAGCAACATTCGGCGTCTTTGCCATCATTATCTGGTTTGAAATTGACTTGAAGCTATACTGCAGACGCTTTTTCTTTCCTTTCTTAGGAGAAGAAACGCTGATGGTGGCAACTGTATTGCCGTTTAAATCTTTGATGCGTGTTACATTTTTGTTGGAATTGCTTCCGCCAATCATCATAATGCTCATCCTCCTTGATGCAGGCGCTTTGGTTTTCATAGACTGATCCTGCTGCGCTGACGGTAATTCCGTTTACCGTAATGTGTTAAGTAAGTATGGCTAAGTATTTTTGTTTACCTAATTTTATATTATATCGGTTGTTAAAAGTGTAATCTTTAGCGGCTATAGTTTATCATTATGGAAAATTTCGGTAAAAATTTTTGTAAACAGAGTGGAAAGATTATATGAAATTAGTTAAATTGCAGCTAATCGGTTGTAAATTTGTAACAGTTCAGCCCACGCCATTCGCAAGGTTCTACGCTTCGCTTCGGTCCGTGCTAAACCAGTCCCATCGGGATTCAGCATCCTCAGCCGCAATAAATCACGTAAGATTCATGCTGGCATGATTTGCCTCGCTTTCTTTCGGCTGGCTG
>CANOHX010000187.1 GCA_947565885.1 uncultured Lachnospiraceae bacterium | reverse complement strand
TATTTCATCGGCGAAACTATGCAGGAATTTATTTTCAAGACGATTGCTGACCCATTTATCGGTAAATATTCCTTAATCAAGGTAAATTCCGGCGTATTAAAGACAGACGACGTCCTGTACAATGAAGAAAAGGCACAGGAAATGAAAATCGGCAAGCTGTATGTGATGCGCGGCAATAAGGCGGAGGAAGTACCGGAGCTCCATGCGGGCGATTTGGGCGCATTGGCAAAGCTGACGAAATCAACGACGCGCGATACGCTGTCCACCAAGGCAACCCCCGTTGTCTATGGAAAGACACAGATTTCCACTCCTTATACATATAAGCGTTATAAGACAAAGAATAAGGGAGATGAAGATAAAGTTTCTCAGGCATTGCAGAAGCTGATGCAGGAGGATCTGACACTCAAAGTAGAGAACGACAGCGCTAATGGGCAGACGCTGATTTACGGTATCGGCGACCAGCATCTGGAAGTCGTTGTGAGCAAGCTTGCAGAGCGATATAAAGTGACGATTGAGCTGAGCCGTCCGAAAATTGCTTTCCGTGAGACAATCCGCAAGAAATCTGATGTGGAATATAAGTATAAGAAACAGTCCGGCGGACATGGGCAGTACGGACATGTAAAGATGACGTTTGAACCCAGCGGTGATTTGGAGTCGACATATGAATTCGAGCAGCAGGTAGTAGGAGGGGCCGTTCCTAAGAATTATTTCCCTGCAGTGGAAAAGGGCCTGCAGGAGTCCGTATTGAAGGGACCGATGGCAGCATATCCGGTTGTGGGCATCAAGGCAGTGCTTTATGATGGCTCTTACCATCCGGTAGATTCTTCGGAGATGGCTTTTAAGATGGCAACTATCCAGGCATTTAAGAAAGGAATCATGGAGGCTTCCCCGGTATTGTTAGAGCCGATTGCAACCATGAAAGTCGTGGTGCCTGATAAATATACCGGTGACGTTATGGGCGATCTGAACAAGCGGCGCGGGCGTGTCCTGGGCATGAATCCGGCGGAGGCAGGAAAGACAGAGGTTACCGCAGACGTACCTTATATGGAAATTTACGGCTACATGACAGACCTGCGTTCCATGACGGGCGGAAGCGGACTGTTTTCCTATGAATTTGCACGTTATGAGCAGACGCCGTCAGATATTCAGGAGAAAGAAGTAGAGGCAAGGAAAAATAAACTGGATAACGGTGAAGATTAAATCTTTGCATATCTGTAACTTATAAATGCGCGCCGGATATGCTGTATGCCGATAAGCAGAAGTAATCCGTTCTGGGGATGCTGCGCGTCAAGCTACTGTAAGCCAGAAGGGTGGAAGTTGTATCATGATGAATGAAGAGAACAAAAGTGAGAATGAAAATGTCATTGAAACTGTAACTGATAACAAAGCAGGGAAAACGGCCCCAAAGAAAGGGGCAGCTAAGAGCAGGAAGTGGGGAATACAGGAGATAAAGCGGCGGTATCATGAGACCATCAAAGGCAAAATAACAGTATCCGTATTGGCGCTGGTCATTATCTCCCTGTCGCTTCTGGGAATTATTTCCAGCTTCCTGAATAACAGCAGTACAAATTCTACCTTGAAGCGGAATATGAATGCAACGGCACGCGTATCGGCGGAGCGAGTGGAATGGGAGATTACCTCGTATAAGAACATTGCGGAGGATTTGGGGATGACGGCTCGTCTCGCCAATGATGGGGCAAGCGTGGAGGAGAAAAAGGCAATTGTCGATGAGAGGGTTAAGGTGAATGAACTGGTAAGAGGAGATATCCTTGACAGCTCAGGCATCAGTATTTTTACTGGTGAGAATCATGCTGATACCGATTATTTTCAGGCGGCTATGTTGGGCAGCGATTTTGTGACGGAGCCGATTATCAGCGAGGACCAGTCTTCTCTAGAAGTGCGTATTGCAGCCCCCTTATGGAAAGATGGAATCCATGGGACAGAAGTGGTAGGAGTAATCTATCTGGTACCGGAGGAGAATTTCCTCAACGATATCATGTTGGCTGTCAATGTTAGCGCCAATGGCTCCGCCTATATGTTGGACAGCGAGGGCAATGTCATTGCCCATAAAGATGTTGAACTGGTAAAGATTAAGGATAACAGCATCAAAGACGCCGAGACGAATTCCAAACTGAAGCAAGTGGCAAAGCTGGAGAAAAAAATGCTGAATGGCGAGACCGGGTTTGGCTCTTACCATTATGGCGGCGTGAAAAAGATTATGGCGTACACGCCGATAGAGAACAGCAACGATTGGAGCATTGCCATTACAGCGCCGATTTCTGATTTCAATAAAGAGACGGTAGTGGGGATGATTATTACGATTGTGATTGTTGTAATTTCCATTGTGGTGGCAGTTTTCATGGTTCGCAGGCTTGCGGAGAATATTGGTACGCCAATCCATCAGTGTGCAAAGCGGCTGACTGCGTTGGCAAAAGGCGATCTGCATACAGAGGTTCCGGTGATATCCAGCAGGGACGAGACGTTAGTGCTGGCCAATGCCACGCAGGATATAGTTTCGGACATGAAGAAAATTATCGAGGATGTAGATTTTATTCTGGGCGAGATGAGCGAGAACAACTTTGGCGTCCATTCAAAGGCGCGTGAATCCTATATTGGGGATTTCAAAGGTATTTTGGAGGCGGTGCGCAAGATTAAATATTCGCTTGCAGATACCATTAACCATATCAAGGAATCTTCTGAGCAGGTAGGGCTTGGCTCTACACAGCTTGCAGACGGCGCGCAGTCCTTGGCAGAAGGCGCTACCGACCAGGCTGCTTCGGTAGAGGAACTTTTGGCAACGGTCAATGATGTTGCAGAACAGGTGCAGAGGAATACGGAAAACGCACTTTCCATGAATAAGAAAACTATGGAAATCGGCGAACAGGCAAACGCCAGCAGCGCTTATATCTCAGAGATGACAAAGGCGATGGGCAAAATCAGCGATGCTTCCATGCAGATTTCCAATATCATCCAGACGATTGAGGAGATTGCCGACCAGACGAACCTCCTGTCCCTGAATGCTTCCATAGAAGCGGCAAGAGCCGGGGAGGCAGGACGCGGATTTGCTGTGGTGGCCGGCGAGATTGGCCATCTGGCAAATCAGTGTACTGACGCCGTGGAGGATACACGCAAATTGATTCAGGCAGCATTGAGCGAGGTGGAAAGCGGTAACCGTATTGCCGGTGAGATGGCGAATGTACTGCAGGGAGTCATTGACGGCATGGACGAGATTGTGAAAGCTGTGGATGCAGTGACAGAGAACTCCAATGAACAGAACGTTTCCATGCAGCAGGTTAACGATGCCATTGAGATTATCTCAGAAGTGGTACAGACCAATTCGGCAGCGGCTGAGCAGACTTCCGCTACCAGCCAGGAGCTGTCAGCCCAGGCAGTAGAGCTGAATGATATGATTGACAAGTTCCGGCTGGAAGATGGGGAGGAAACAAACACGGAGCAGATATCTGAGACGGGAGATGCTGTGGAAATGGAGGTTGAATAACGTTTCGGTTTTATGATAAACTTTTGCCATTGGAATAATAGACGCTGTGGGTTGTTTGTGTTAGAATATGTATGAGGAGGTGGTACGATGCCGAATACAAATTTGGAAATTACGCAAAAAGCAATGGAGGATTTTATTAAAATTCAAAGGCATATGCTGATAGCGCGGAAAGAAAATGCAGTCGAGACTTACGAAAGTTTAAAGAAAGAGTATTTATATTTAAAAAGTTTTCTTAATGTGGCAGGCGTGAACCTCACAGACATTGATGATATCAAAGAGTAAACAAATTATGAAAACAGTATTATGTTATGGAGATTCCAATACTTATGGATTTAATCCGTCAAACGGATTCCGTTATCCAGAAAATGTCCGCTGGACCGGGAGGCTTGGATTTGCTTTAGGAGATGGTTATAAAATCATAGAGGAAGGCTGTAATGGCCGGACGACCGTTTTTGACGACCCTTTGGAGGGCTGGAAGAATGGGCTAGGGTATCTTCGCCCATGTTTGAATTCCCATAAACCGGTAGACATTGTGATTCTGATGCTCGGGAGCAACGACCTGAAAGAGACATTTCATGCAAGTGCGCAGCAGATAGCGGAGGGTGCAGCGACGCTTGTTGAGGTGATACAGGATTTTACAGCTGAAAAGCAAGGATTTGTGCCGGATATCATTTTAGTTTCGCCCCCTGAAATAGGGGAGGGTATTTACCGTTCGCCATTTTACGGCTCATTTTCCGAAGAGGCGGTAGGCCGTTCCCGGGAATTTCCCCAGTGGTACCGGATGGTGGCCCAAAGGCATCGTTGCATATTTTTTGATGCAGCAAAGCACATTCAGCCATCCCAGGAAGATTCTTTGCATCTGCCGCCGGAGGGACATGCGAAGCTGGCGGAGGAATTGGCGAAAGTTGTGAGGGAACTTCCTTGAGGGAGGAAGACAAATGCGAAGCGGCGTGTACTGATGCCGGAGGAAGGGGAGGATGACAGAAATCCTCCCCTTTACCTTGTATATTCTGCAGCCCTTTCTTGCCTGTACGTCAGCCTGCTATCTTTTGGCAGTGGCAAATATTGTGCCGCAGGCAATCTTGCTTCCGGAGTTGCCGGAAGGCTGCGTTGTAAAATCATCTGGGTTGCTGTGGATGATGATGGTTTTGCCAACGATATCTGCAATCGTAAAGCGGTCCGTGAAGTATGTCATCCATGCGAAACCGTCGTTCCCGAACAGAGGCGGCATATCGCCCTCATGAGCAGGATGCGGGCAGGACGTGGGATTATAATGCTGCCCGGCGTTGGCATAAGGGTCGCTGCTGTCTCCGGTGCAGGAATTGCCCTCGTGGATATGGAAGCCGAAGATGTTGTCCGCACAGCCATCATCAGATGTGGGAAGCCCATAGATTTCTGCGTTCACCAATACGCCGTCCTCAGCATGGTAGAAACGGACCATCCCCATGATTTCGCCGTTTCCGGGATTGCCGGTAATCTCCGCATAGGCAGCCGGCATATGGTAAAGGGCAGTCTCGAGAAAAGCCAGCCCGGGATTTTCGTAAGCTTTATTTATATTTGAATGAGACATGAAAATCTCCTGTAATTTTTCTGTTACTTTTATAGTATCGTGTTCGGGGGATTTTGTGATATTTAATATGAAAAAATAGTGAAACCTCTAATTGATTTCCGTGCTAATTGAAGAAAGGCTTTACACCAACAGCTGCATTTTGCTATAATAGGATTATCATATAGAAGGCGCGTATTGAAAGCAGGTGATTATATGCCGAGTGAAAAAGAATTGAATGTGAATCTTTTAGACAAGCTGGACATGTTGGAAAGATTAGAAATGGCAGATAGAGAAGGTGGGTATGAGAAAATAAAACAGCAGCTTGCATTTGAGAAAAAATGTATAGAACGCAAGCTTTATCAGAAACTGCCATTGACAGATAGTCAGCAGTAGCTAATAACGGAACAGTCCAAACCAGTAAAGATTAAATATCTGAAGCTAAACAGGAGAGATGTATTTTGCCTAAAACGGCACAATTTCTGATTTTACGGAGATTGTGCCGTTTTTAGATGGTTATAAGCGGCAGTTATTTGTTTTGTGTCTGCAGTAAATCTTCCGGGGTGGTATCCAGCAGCTCGGCAATTACAGAGACTTAGGTGTTGTTACATTTCATATTCTTCAGATGGGATACCAAGAGAAGCTAATTTGTTTTTTACAACTCTTAGCTGATATTCTAATTC
>CANOHX010000186.1 GCA_947565885.1 uncultured Lachnospiraceae bacterium | reverse complement strand
AGCTGATAATACAGGAGCAAAAGAATTACTGTGTATCCGTGTTATGGGCGGTTCTGTCAGAAGATATGCGAATATCGGAGATATCATTACTGCTACGGTTAAAGATGCAACACCAGGTGGCGTTGTTAAAAAAGGCGATGTAGTAAAAGCTGTAGTAGTTCGCACTAAGAAAGGTGCTCGTCGTAAAGACGGTTCTTATATCAAATTTGACGAAAATGCGGCTGTTATCATCAAAGAGGACAAAACTCCCAGAGGAACCCGTATCTTTGGACCAGTTGCTAGAGAGCTTCGTGAAAAACAGTTTATGAAGATTGTTTCCTTAGCTCCAGAAGTATTGTAGGAGGTGGGAAGATGGCAACATTAAAAATAAAAAAAGGCGATACTGTTCAGGTTATTACCGGAAAAGATAAAGGCAAAGAAGGCAAAGTTATTGCCATTAACAGGAAGAAAAATACTGTTCTGGTAGAGGGAATCAATATGATTACCAAGCATATGAAACCCAGCATGGCAAACCAGCAGGGCGGCATCGTGCACCAGGAAGGACCTATTCACATTTCAAACGTAATGTATGTCCACAAAGGAAAACCAACCAGAATAGGCTTCAAGATGGACGGAGACAAGAAAGTGCGTTTTGCCAAATCCACTGGCGATATCATTGATTAATTCAGGAGAGGAGGTCCATTCAGTTGAGTAGTAGATTAAGAGAGACTTATCAGAACGAGATTGTAGGCGCTCTGATGAAAAAGTTCGAATATAAAAACGTTATGCAGGTACCGAAGCTCGAAAAAGTAGTCATCAACATGGGTGTTGGTGAAGCGAAAGAAAATGTAAAGCTTCTGGATGCTGCTGTCAGCGATTTGGAGACCATTACAGGACAGAAAGCTGTGGTTACCAAAGCGAAGAAATCTGTGGCTAACTTCAAAATCAGAGAAGGAATGCCGATTGGATGTAAGGTTACATTGAGGGGCGACAAGATGTATGAGTTTGTTGACCGCCTGATTAATCTTGCATTGCCGCGTGTGCGTGACTTCCGAGGCGTGAACCCTAATGCATTTGACGGCAGGGGAAATTATGCGCTTGGAATCAAGGAGCAGCTGATTTTCCCGGAAATTGAATATGATAAGATTGATAAAATCCGTGGTATGGATGTCATTTTCGTTACCACAGCAAAGACAGACGAAGAAGCACGTGAGTTGTTGGCGCAGTTCAATATGCCATTTACGAAATAATAGGAGGGAATTTTAATGGCAAAGACATCAATGAAAGTGAAACAGCAGCGCAAACAGAAATTCTCTACCAGAGAGTATAGCCGCTGCAGGATTTGTGGACGTCCACATGCATATTTAAGAAAATACGGAGTTTGCAGGATCTGCTTCCGTGAGTTGGCATATAAAGGACAGATACCAGGTGTGAAAAAGGCAAGTTGGTGACCGGAAGCACTTAGCGAAAGCAAGCTGTCAAGCGCAGCTTGAGGTTAGTGCGAGGTCGTTCCAGGAGATTAGTGAAACCGAGCCGTAGGCGAAGGTTGAACTTAGCGAGTGGAACTTCCTTATGAAATAATAATAGGAGGAATTATACATCATGACAATGAGTGATCCAATCGCAGATATGCTTACAAGAATCCGTAATGCAAATACTGCTAAACATGATACAGTAGATGTTCCAGCTTCCAAGATGAAAGTTGCAATTGCCGACATTCTTGCAAATGAAGGGTATATTGTAAAATATGACATTGTGGAAGACGGAAGTTTTAATACAATTCGCATTACTTTAAAATATGGCAAAGACAAGAATGAGAAAATCATTACTGGTCTCAAGAGAATTTCCAAGCCGGGTCTTCGTGTATATGCCGGCAAGAATGAGGTTCCGAGGGTTCTGGGCGGACTGGGAGTCGCAATCCTTTCCACCAATCAGGGCGTTGTAACTGATAAAGAAGCAAGAAAATTAGAAGTAGGCGGCGAAGTGCTTGCCTATGTATGGTAGGAGGTACGGGCATGTCACGAATCGGAAGAATGCCAATCGCAGTACCGGCAGGCGTTACTGTCGACATTGCAGAAAAAAATCATGTGACTGTAAAAGGTCCTAAGGGAACATTGGAGAGAACGCTTCCCGAAGAAATGGAAATCAAATTAGAAGGTTCCGAGGTAACTGTAACAAGGCCGAATGATTTAAAGAAAATGAAATCTCTGCATGGCCTGACCAGGACATTGATTAACAATATGGTCATCGGCGTAACGGAAGGCTACACCAAGGAGCTGGAAGTGAACGGCGTTGGATACAGGGCTTCCAAATCCGGTAAGGATTTGACGCTGAATTTAGGATTCTCCCATCCGGTAGTGATGACAGACCCAGAGGGCCTGGAGTCCAAGGTAGAGGGCAATAAGATTATCATTTCCGGTATTGATAAAGAAAAAGTTGGCCAGTTTGCAGCGGAAATCAGAGATAAGAGAAGACCTGAACCTTATAAAGGCAAAGGTATCAAGTATGTTGATGAGGTTATCAGGCGTAAAGTTGGTAAGACTGGTAAGAAATAAAATAGGAGGAACAAAAAATGATTAATAAAAAATCAAGAGCCGAAGTTCGTATGAAAAAACACAGAAGAGTGCGTAATCGTTTCTCCGGTACTGCAGAAAGACCACGTTTAGCTGTGTTTAGAAGCAATAATCATATGTACGCGCAGATTATTGACGATAATGCGCAGCATACGCTTGTTTCCGCGTCTACGCTTCAGAAAGATGTAAAAGCAGAGTTGGAAAAAACCAATAACGTAGAAGCAGCAGCTCATCTGGGAACTGTTATTGCAAAGAGAGCGTTAGAGAAAGGCATTACTACTGTTGTCTTCGATAGAGGCGGCTATATTTATCAGGGTAAAGTCAAAGCTTTAGCTGATGCAGCCAGAGAAGCTGGCTTAGACTTTTAATAGGAGGAGACAGATACATGAAACGTACAATCGTTGATGCTAGTCAATTGGAATTAACAGAAAAAGTGGTATCAATCAAACGTGTAACAAAAGTTGTCAAGGGCGGTCGTAACATGCGCTTCACAGCTTTGGTTGTTGTCGGGGACGGCAATGGTCATGTAGGTGCAGGTTTAGGTAAGGCAACAGAAATTCCCGAAGCAATCCGCAAAGGGAAAGAAGATGCAACTAAGAAACTGATTACTGTAAAATTAGACGACAACAACAGTATTACACATGATATTTCCGGAAAGCATACCGGAGCATCTGTATTGCTGAAAAGAGCTCCCGAAGGTACTGGTGTAATCGCGGGCGGTCCGGCACGTAATGTGTGCGAGCTTGCCGGTATCAAGAACATCCGTACAAAATCTTTAGGTTCCAACAATAAGCAGAATGTAGTGCTTGCTACAATCGCTGCTTTAAGTCAGTTGAAATCTCCAGAAGAGGTAGCAAAACTCCGCGGGAAATCTGTGGAAGAGATACTCGGTTAAGGAGGATAAGAAATGGCAGAGAAATTAAAAATAACACTTGTGAAATCTACAATCGGCGCAGTTCCTAAGAACCGTAAAACAGTAGAAGCACTTGGTTTAAGGAAATTGAATCATTCCGTCGAACAACCGGATAATGAAGCTATCAGGGGCATGATCCGTCATGTCAGACATTTAGTGAAAGTGGAAGAAATCTAAGACAAAAGTAAGGAGGTGTCAGAATGGACTTATCAAATTTAAAGCCGGCAAAAGGTTCAAAACACCATAATTTCAGAAGAGGACGTGGACACGGCTCAGGAAATGGTAAGACTGCAGGTAAGGGACATAAAGGACAGAAAGCACGTTCCGGGGCTCCGAGACCTGGTTTTGAAGGTGGTCAGATGCCATTATACAGAAGAATTCCTAAGCGTGGTTTTACTAACAGGAATTCCAAGGAAATCATTGCGTTTAATGTGGACAGATTGGAAGTATTTGATAATGATTCTGTCGTAACGATAGAGGAATTATTGGAGCGCAGGATTATCCGCAAGACCGGAGACGGCGTAAAGGTTCTGGGAAATGGTGAACTTACCAAGAAACTTACAGTACAGGTAAATGCCTTCAGTGCAAGTGCAAAAGAAAAGATTGAGGCCCTGGGCGGAAAAGCAGAGGTGATCTAAGGATGCTGGAGACACTTCGCAAAGCGTTTAAAATTAAAGATATCAGAAACCGTATTTTTTATACATTTTTAATGTTGATTGTCATCAGGCTGGGTTCACAGCTGCCCTTGCCTGGTGTCAAAGGGGAAGTCATTGCAGAATGGTTTGCCAGCCAGGGAGCTGATGGACTGAATTTCTTTAATGCCATCACGGGTGGTTCCTTTGAGCAGATGTCAGTATTCGCGTTAAACATTACGCCGTACATCACATCTTCCATTATCATGCAGCTCCTGACAATTGCGATTCCGAAATTGGAAGAAATGCAGAAAGATGGAGAGGACGGCAGGAAGAAAATTGCTGAGATTACACGTTATGTGACAGTTGCCCTGGCGCTGATTCAGTCAATTGCCATGGCGATTGGATTTGGACGCAGCGGTTATCTGGATAAGTTTGATGCATTGCACGTTGTCATGATGGTTACATGCCTGACGGCAGGTTCTGCAGTGCTTATGTGGATTGGCGAGAGAATCACGGAGAAAGGTGTCGGAAACGGTATCTCTATCGTGCTGACCATCAATATTATCTCCCGTATACCGGAAGATTTGATGACTCTCTATAATCAGTTTATCAAGAATGCACCGAATGTAGGTAATGCAATTATTGCAGGCCTTGTAATCCTGGCGGTTATTCTGGTGACAGTTGTATTTGTCATCATTCTTCAGGATGGCGAGCGCAAAATCCCGGTGCAGTACAGCAAAAAAATTCAGGGACGTAAGCAGGTAGGGGGACAGTCCAGCCATATTCCGCTGAAAGTCAACACTGCAGGCGTAATCCCGATTATCTTTGCCCAGTCTATTTTGCAGTTCCCGGTGGTAATTGCCACCATTATGGGCAAAGGGAACGGAAACGGCATCGGAAGCAAAATTCTCCACGGCATGTCCCAATCTTACTGGTGTGACCCGGAACAGCCCATTTACAGCATTGGTTTGGTAGTATATATTATTTTAATCGTTGCATTTGCATATTTTTATACTTCCATTACTTTCAATCCGCTGGAAATCGCAAACAATATGAAGCGTCAGGGCGGTTTTATCCCAGGTATCAGGCCAGGAAAGCCTACCAGTGATTATCTGGCTAAGATTTTGAACTATATTGTATTCATCGGGGCGGTTGGCCTTACGATTGTGGCAGTTATTCCGATTTTCTTTAATGGAATATTTAACGCAAACGTATCTTTTGGCGGTACATCCATCATCATTATTGTTGGTGTTATCATTGAGACCTTGAAACAGATTGAATCTCAGATGCTGGTACGCTATTATAAAGGATTTTTGAATGATTAACGACTGAGTAGGTGTGCCTGGGAGATGCCGGAGAGTATCTCCCATGGCGCACTAATGTTGTTTAGAGGAGGAAGGTCAATGCGAGGAGGAAGGCAAATGCAAAGCATTTTTATAATGCCTTCCGACGATATGGCAGGTGTCGCAGAGCGACGCGTGCCGCTACCCGTAAGGAATGCCTTCCGACGACCTGGCAGGGGCCGCAGAGCGGCGCGTGCCGTTACCTTAGAGGAGGAAGGCAAATGCGAAGCATTTAAGGAATGCCTTCCGACGACCTGGCAGGGGCCGCAGAGCGGCGCGTGCCGTTAC
>CANOHX010000185.1 GCA_947565885.1 uncultured Lachnospiraceae bacterium | reverse complement strand
GAATCCAGGGGTATGGTCGGTAAGGACCAGGTCATTGTCGATGGTCTTGGGTACGCCCATCACACGGATATCACTGTCTACAGAAGCTGCATAGCGGGACAGTTTGCTTACGGTATCCATGGAATCGTTGCCGCCGCAGTAGAAGAAGTAACCGATATTTAACTCCTCAAATTTCTTGAATAATTCCGGGTAAACGGGATCGGATAAATCCTCCGGCAGCTTGTAACGGCAGGAACCGAGGAAAGCGCCAGGCGTAGTTTTTAAAGCGGCAAGCTCGTCCTTTGTCATATCTGTGTCCATGTCCATATATTGGCCGCCAAGGAATCCTTCAATTCCGTGCACCATGCCATATACTTTGCCAATCTGTTCTGTGCTTTTCAGACCCTCCGTTACAACGCCGTACAGGCTTCCGTTGATAACGGCAGTAGGTCCTCCAGACTGTCCGACAATAAGATTTTTCATTTTAGTTCTCCTTTCGTTTGAAAATATAATAGCATTCCGCACATCCACAGCAAATTGTGAAAAATTCGTGCTAGCACGATTTTCTCCAATTTATTTTGGATGGCTGAACTGTTAAAATATATGATAGACGAAAATGCTTGGAATTTCAAGCCAAAAGGAGTAGAATGGTTATAAAATATGTTTCAGCCCATGCGTGGCGTCGTTTCGTGCGGCCGTATTTCCCATGGGCTGTTGCAAAAACACGAAGAGAGGGTTATATGGAGCAGAAAAAGATTGACAGAATCAATGCCTTGGCAAGAAAGTCAAAAGCAGAAGGCTTAACAGAAGAGGAGAAAAAGGAACAGGCGCTGCTGCGCCAGGAATATATAGCAATTGTACGCAGGAACCTGCGCGGACAGCTGAATAACATTGATGTTGTAAACCCGGATGGGAGCATCGAGAATTTAGGAGAAAAATTTGGCAGAACAGAAGAAAATTGACGATACTAAGAGAAAAATACGTTCAGAAGCAAGGCAAAACAGAGATTCCCTGACACAGTCACAGATTCATCGCTGGTCGGAGGAGATTTGTGAGATTTTGCAGGCCCAGCCCTTTTTCCAGGCGGCAGAGACAGTTTATTTCTATTATCCGCTGGGAAGCGAGGCAAATTTGCTGCCGTTGGCGCAGCAAGCATTGGATTTGGGCAAACGGACAGCGTTTCCCCGGGTGGACGGCAATGAGATGGCGTTTTACCAGGTATCCAGCCTGCAGGCGTTTGCCGAGGGGGCGTTTCATGTCATGGAACCTGTCGGTGATAGCATGATGGACAGTGCAGCTGCCCTTGTTTTTGTCCCGGGGCTTGTATTTGACAGCCAGGGAAACCGCATGGGATATGGGAAAGGATACTATGACAGGTATTTTGCCAGATACCCAGGCTGCAGGAAGGTTGGAGTCTGCTATGGAATGCAGAAAATCCCTCAGGTGCCTTGCGGGAAATTTGATATCCCTATGGATATGGTGGTTACCGAATGTGGGCGAACTTTTTGCCCGCGGGAATAATAAATCAGAAATGGAGGAATAACAATGTCGAACCTTACTTTGGAAGAAATTGGACAGAAAGCAAAAACTGCGGAGGCCGTGCTGCGGGTACTGCCTACCAGCCAGAAAAATAAAGCACTGACAACAGCTGCCGATTACCTGATGGCAAATATGAAAGTATTATTGGAGGCGAATGCCACGGACATTGCCCAGGCAAAAGAAAACCACATGGCGCCTGCGCTGGTGGACCGGCTGCTGCTCACGGAGGCAAGGATTGCCCAGATGGCAGAGGGGCTGCGCCAGATTGCGGAACTGGAGGACCCCATAGGCGAAGTGCTGTCGATGAAGCAGCGTCCGAACGGATTATTAATTGGGCAGAAACGGGTGCCGCTTGGCGTCATTGGCATTATTTATGAATCCCGCCCCAATGTAACGGCCGATGCGTTCGGACTTTGTTTTAAAGCCGGGAATGTAGTAATTTTAAGGGGTGGGAAAGATGCCATCCATTCCAATCATGCCATTACCAGAACACTGCAGGATGCCTTGCACAAGTGCCAGCTTCCCCAGGAAGCAATCAGCCTCATCATGGATACCAGCCATGAGACGGCAGAAAAATTTATGAGATTGAATGATTATGTGGATGTACTGATTCCCCGGGGAGGCGCAGGGCTTATCCGCACGGTTGTGGAACATGCCACCGTGCCTGTGATTGAGACCGGAACCGGAAACTGCCATATCTATGTGGATGAGACGGCGGACCTTGATATGGCTGTGGAGATTATCTTCAACGCCAAGACACAGCGGATTGGCGTCTGCAATGCCTGTGAGTCACTGGTCGTCCATGAGAAAGTGAAAGACTTGCTGCTGCCGAGGCTGGTGCAGAAATTAAAGGAAAAAAATGTCGAAGTCCGCGGAGATATTGCAAGCTGCAGCGCCTGCAGCGATATCGTAAGCGCTACGCAAGAAGACTGGGGAACAGAATACCTGGATTATATTTTATCTGTCAAGACAGTATCATCTATAGAAGAGGCCATCGCGCATATCAACAAATACAATACCGGGCATTCCGAAGCAATTATCACCAAAGATTACAATAACTCCCGCAAATTCCTGGATGAAATTGACGCTGCCGCAGTGTATGTGAATGCGTCCACAAGGTTTACGGATGGATTTGAGTTCGGATTCGGCGGAGAGATTGGCATCAGCACGCAGAAACTCCATGCCAGAGGTCCCATGGGCCTGAAAGAACTGACCAGCACAAAATATATTATTTATGGAAATGGGCAGGTGAGACCGTAATTATGGAAAGTTCCATTCAAATACTTACCGAGCCGCAGATAACGCGGGAACTGTTTCAGAATTTTAACCGCCGCCAGGAGGTGTCGAAATGCTGGCAGCGCGAGCAGGGATTATGGGTGTTAAATGAAGTTTCATTTGTCGAAGACTGGAGTGAAGAGCAGTATCAGTTTCTGGTAAAATGCCTGAAAAACACGGTCAGTACAGGTGGGCTGGTATTGGGGGCATTTGTCCAAGGCAAAATGATAGGGTTTGCTTCCGTGGAAAGCCGGCATTTCGGTTCCAGGAAGCAGTATGTGCAGCTGTCCTGTATCCATGTATCCTGCGAGAGCAGAGGGCAGGGATTAGGGAAAAAACTGTTTCGGTTTGCAAGTCTGGGCGCGAAGAAAATCGGAGCTGAAAAACTCTATATTTCTGCGCATCCTGCCGAGGAGACACAGGCGTTTTACCACAGGCTTGGCTGCGTGGAGGCAGGGGAATATGATGGGGATTTGGCAGAACCTTATAGCTGCAAGCAGGATTATATGCTATATGACTGCCAATTGGAATATACTTTGAAAGATTAAGCGTCAGAAGGGAACATCGAAAACATGTATCAGGAAATAGATTGGAATGAGATTAATATAGAGACCGCACCGCCTATGGAAGAACCGCAGCGTCAATATTATTTTATGGCAAAGTGCCGTCAATATACAGAGCAGTTTCAGGCGGAGCATGGGCGCGCCCCTAAGGCTCATGTGCAGAACTATGGCTGTCAGATGAATGCCCGTGATTCGGAAAAACTGGCGGGTATTTTGGAGGCTATGGGGTATGGGCTTGTTGATTCCGAAGAAGCAGATTTTGTAATTTACAATACATGCACGGTGCGGGAGAATGCCAACAACAAAGTCTGGGGGCGGCTTGGCTACCTGAATGCCTATAAGAAGAAACACCCGCATATGAAAATTGCCCTCTGCGGCTGCATGATGCAGGAAGCGGAAGTGATAGAAAAGATAAGAAAGAGTTACCGTTTTGTGGACCTTGTCTTTGGAACGCACAATATTTACAAATTTGCAGAACTCCTGTATACTGCCTTGCAGCAAAAGGATATGGTGGTTGATATCTGGAAAAGTACGGATGAGATTGTCGAAGATTTACCAGTTGAACGCAAATACACGTTCAAATCCGGGGTAAATATCATGTTTGGCTGCAATAATTTCTGCAGTTACTGTATCGTCCCCTATGTCAGGGGGAGGGAGAGAAGCCGCAGGCCACAGGACATTCTGCGTGAGATTGAGCAGCTGGCAGCGGACGGCGTGGTGGAAATCATGCTTCTGGGGCAGAATGTCAATTCTTATGGCAAGAACCTGGATGAACCCATGACGTTTGCCCAACTGCTGTCAGAAATTGAGAAGATAGAAGGCATCGAGCGTATTCGTTTTATGACCTCCCACCCCAAAGACCTTTCCGACGAACTGATTGCAGTTATGGGAAAATCCCGCAAAATATGCAACCACCTGCATCTGCCGCTGCAGTCTGGAAGCAGCCGTATTTTAAAGGAGATGAACCGCCGTTACGACAAGGAGCAGTATCTTGCACTTGTTGATAAAATCCGCGCCGCTGTCCCGGATATTGCCCTGACGACGGACATCATTGTAGGATTTCCCGGAGAAACAGAAGAAGATTTCTTAGAGACCATGGACGTGGTAAAAAAGGTCGGCTATGAGAGCGCCTTTACCTTTATCTATTCCAAACGTACCGGAACCCCGGCGGCAGCTAAGGAGGAACAGATTCCTGAAGATATAGTCAAAGACCGCTTCGACAGGCTGTTAAAGGAAGTGCAGCGTTGTGCCACGGCACGGGCGGAAGCTTTAACCGGAAGGGTAGAGGAAGTTCTGGCAGAAGAGGTGAATGAACAGGATGATACCCTCGTAAGCGGCAGGATGGGGAATAATTTCATCGTCCATTTTCCGGGGGACAAGGACTTGATTGGAAAGATTGTCAAGGTTAAGCTGAAAGAGTGCAAAGGCTTCTATTTTTATGGAGAATTGGATGGGCAGGAGAGGTGACGGATGTATTCCTATATGAAAGGTGAACTGGTTGAGATTTTGGATGAGGCAATTGTACTTGAAGTCAACAACATTGGCTATAATATCCATATTCCCGCCAGTATGATTGACAGTTTTAGCGGAATCGGGCAGACGGTAAAGATCTATACTTACTTTCATGTGAAAGAAGATGCCATGAAGCTTTATGGGTTCCTGACAAGGGATGACCTTAATGTCTTTAAGCTGCTGTTAGGGGTCAGCGGGATTGGTCCTAAAGGCGCGCTTGCCATTTTAACGGTCATGACCCCGGATGACCTGCGTTTTGCCGTGCTCGGCGATGATGCCAAGACGATTGCCAAGGCTCCGGGGATTGGCAATAAGACGGCGCAGCGCTTAATCTTAGAGTTAAAGGACAAGCTGAACCTTGAAGATGCTTTCGAGGTTAAATCCATGCATATTGCCTCAGAAGCGGGCAACTCAGCTCCTGGCGCAAAAAGTGAGGCTGTGCAGGCCTTGACAGCGCTTGGATATTCTTCCTCAGAAGCCTTAAAGGCAGTAAACAATGTGGAATTTACCGAGGGCATGACCGTGGAAGAGGTCTTGAAGGCAGCGTTAAAGCAGATGGCGTTCTTGTAAATGTTCTGGTAGAGGATTGGATAATGGAGCGAAAATTATTTCATGGAAGCAGTATGATTGTGGAAAAACCAAAGATTTTATCAGATGGATATTACAAAGACTTTGGATATGGATTTTACTGTACCAACATAGAGAAACAAGCCAAACGTTGGGCATTGATAAAGAAAAAATCTCATATTGTTAATCAGTATGCATATGAGCAAAACCAGGAATTGAACGTTTGCGTTTTTCCTCAGATGACGGACGGATGGCTATCATTTGTCGATAAATAGGGGTAAGACTGTTTATTTTGCGTTGTAAG
>CANOHX010000184.1 GCA_947565885.1 uncultured Lachnospiraceae bacterium | reverse complement strand
CCCGACACCTTGGTCCGTAGCCAAGTGCTCTATCCAGCTGAGCTACACACACATAATATTGTTGTATCGAACGTTCTATATCTTACATCAGTTTTGGAGGTTTGTCAAGGGATTTGAAAAAAAATTTGTAAATAGTGGTGAAAAATTTTCTATTGTATGCTAGAATATAATTGTTTGGAACTCTATTAGGAAGAAAAATTTAGGAGAACTTTCATGACAAGGCAGGAATTTTTGCAGGAATTGCGGCTTGCGCTGCAAGGGCAGCTGAGCCAGGCTGCAATCAATGAAAATGTCCGGTATTATGATACCTATATTATGGAAGAAGTGCGTAAAGGCAGCAGCGAGCGGGAAGTTATCGGTCGGTTGGGGAATCCACGGCTGATTGCCAAGACGCTGATAGATACGACGGATTCTTTTGGAAGGGCTGCCCCAGGCTCATATTATACAGGCAGCCATGGACAAGCAGAGTCCGCCGGGGGAAGCTATACGGATGATTACAGGGAGCAAAAACCCAAAGGACTGAGGCTGAACTCGTGGTATGGAAAGCTTTTGCTGGTTGCAGTGGCAATATTGGTAATTGTTGCAGTAGCAAATGTAATTGCGTTTTTACTTCCCATTTTGGTGCCAATCATCATAATATTTTTAATATATTCGCTGTTTTTTGGAAATAAAAGGTAAAATGACGATATAGGAGGAGCATATGGAGACTGTTAAAGTTAGCAAGGGCAGGCATTTTCTGAAAAAAGGAGAAAAAATCAAAGGGCTGTTCGTAATCCTGCAGGGAAGCGTACGTGCTGTATATAAGAATGATGAAATTGATATGGAGTCGGGCAGCATTGTCGGGTTGATGGAGAGCGCTTCCGGCGTTTATCTCTGTGATTATGTGGCAAACACGGATTGTGTGCTCTATGCCTATCCCTACCGCAATACCGAGGATTATAAGAAAATTTTTGCCTCCGATGAGAAATATGTGGCGGTGTTTACGATGGGAGCCGTGCGCAAAGCAGCAAATATGCTGGCACGCTATGGGACTTTTCTCAAAAGTGCAAAGACATATTATGTTACAGTAATGAATTACTATGGAGAATATGAAAAATTGTGCAATGATTACCAGATTCCTGTGAAGCCATTTAAACAGGTGACGACCATGCCGCCGGTAGTTTTAGAAACTCCAATTGAGCGCTGGACATTGGAGTATTATGCGAGGATGGCAACATTTTCCCTTAAGTATATGGACCAGATGATGGGGCGGGATTATGCTATCGGCATTGGCGAAATCCAGAATGCTGTCTGTTGGATGAAGAAAGCAGTATCATTGATTGAGGAACTTAAGGATTATCTCAATGTGCACAAAGAACTCTTGCTCTCTGCAGGTGGGGAGGATCTGTTTCAGATGTATTTTGACCTGGCACGCAAAGCTGCCAGCACAGGTGTGGACATGGAGCCGATTCTTGAGAAGATATCTGAGATAATGGAATTCTGCAGGGGAAGCCGTCTGTTTGAAGAGAAACTGATGGACGTGCGTTTTCAGGAGTATGAGAGTTTCGATTTATATGAGAGCGTGGAACTTGGAGACACGGATGTCTGGATAGACGATACGCAGGAGGAGTATGAAGAGGGAACAGATTATTTGGGGCAGATTCTGACGTATTCAGAGTATGACGTGGAAAAAGCAGAGAAATTCCGCCAGGACCTGCAGCAATATAAGAATCTTCCAGACAGGCTTGCCACTTCGGATGATGTGCGCAAGCTGCGCAGACAGATTACGCAGGGATTTTATGATATTTATGAGCTTTCATTTTACCGTACGCTTAAAAAAGGCAAGATACCGGCAGCGGTGAAGATGTTTCTGAACTTCGGTTTTATGGATGAGGACCTTGCAGGAGAGGATAATACGCATAGCCTCTACGATATGGTGGCGGACCTCAGCATCTGTAAGGCAAATAATGTATTTACGATATATGAATGGCTGATGAGCATTTACCGTGGGGAGAACGAGCCGTCCAGAAATGAATTTGACATGGACTATCTTAGCTATCTGAACGAGCAGAAGAAGACAGGGAAGATTACTGCAGCCCAGGTCAAGGAACTCGCAGATGACAGGCATGAGAAAGTGGATTTTGAGATGAAGAATATGTTTGTCTCAACGAACCGTGCGACCTACGGTAAGATTTCTACATTCTGCCCAATACTCTGTGAAGATGACATTATCGGTACGTTGGAGAGCATGCTGATTACGGCGGAAAAGGCAAATAATGCGCTTGACGGAATCCGTAAAGTGGATTTCTCCCTGTTTTACCGTGAAGTTGGCTTTTCCGACCCGGAGCACGACCTTAATATGGAGCAGATACAGAAAGAGGTACTTCCAAATATTATCCTTATGCCCAATGCCGGGACGAAAGCGATGATGTGGCAGGAAACTGCGGGAATTAAGAGGGATACATCGGCAAGGTTTATCTTCCCTATCTTCACTGTGGTGGATGTGGAGGAACTGATGATAGAGGTATCTGGCAGGTTTCGTTGGGAGATGTGCCGCAAAATCCAGGGTGTACGCTGGAATGATATTACGGAGCCGTCGCTGACCTCTGAATATAATGATTATATCCAATATTATCGGAAGAATCATGATTTGTCTCCGGATGCGAAAGATAAGATTAAGAATTCACTGACGAAGGCCAAGAATAATTTCCGTGAGGTCTTTGTGCGTGACTACCATAGTTGGATCCGTTATGAGTCTAAAGGAAGTTTCCGCCTGAACAAGGTTGCCCGCGACATCATTTTCCGCTACTGCCCATTTAATAAGGAAATCCGTACACTGTTGCGTGCGAACCCTATGTACAGTGCAATTTTTGAGAAATATGAGATTCTCAAAGAGCGCAAGAAGCGGCATGTGGAACTCTGGTATGACCGCTATCAGAAGAAAGGCGGCGAGATTACGGAGGAACTGCGTGTCAATTGGGATTACTATGATTTATAATAAGAGGGCTGCCGGTTTGGATGGCGCGTATATGTAAATTGCCATTCCGGCGGCAGAATGAAAAAATTGGCAAAAATTACTGAAAGAATATGATTTGTTATTAATAGAGTATTGCTTCGCAATTGTGCTCGGCGCTTCAAAGTGTGCAAGCCCCAGGGGATTGAGGGGACAGGGGAGCTGAAGTGGGCTTGCTTGCCCACTTTGTTCTATTGCCAGCTATTTGTTTAAGTGGGCAGAAGTTGGGCTTGTCCGCCTTGTTCATTATATTTTTGCATGAGAAAAGACCAGTGGGGGTAACCACTGGCCTTTCCTATGAGGGGAGTATAAATAATTAATAAGGGGTATAACTTTTGTAAAAAGAGATTTCTGCAAATCCTCTTTACAATTGAAACTATACCACAGCTTGTCGAAAAAAGCAAGCATAAATTTAAAAAAAATGAAAAAATATGTAATTATTCAGAGTTAAAATTTTTGAATAAAAATCTATGTTCTATCAGATACTATCACTGCATTAAAAATTTAGGAGGAAAATATCATGGCAAAAAACAGCGATATGCAGAACAAAGGAACAAATTCCTATGAAAACAGCAGCAAAAATGCAAATTCTCAGAACAATGCGAGAAATGCGTCTTCCCAGAATGCGAAGAACACTTCTTCCCAGAACGGAACGAACAGCAATGCAAAGAATGCTTATTCCCAGAACGGAACGAACAGTAATGCGAAGAACAGCACAAATGCAAGCGGTTCTAACTGCCGTGACTCTTACGAGAGATAACAGGTACAAAACAACTGAATATTGCATAATATAATGTAGGAACAGATTACCGGAGGTACCTTTGGTAATCTGTTTCTGCATGATAAAGAGGTGATTCTATGGAATTTCAGACAATCAGTATCCGGGAATTTAACGAATACCGCAAACGTCCGGATGCCTGGGTCATTGATTTACGCAATAAGGAGGAGTTTGAAGAGGTTCATGTGGAGGGGGCGAGGAATATCCCCTATGACGATTTGAAAATGTACCGGAAATATCTGCCAAAAGATAAATTGTTCATCCTCTATTGTGACAGGGGTTCGAGCAGCCTGATGGCGGCAAGGGAACTGAGCAGGGAAGGATATCGGACTGTGACGGTGGTAGGCGGGTTTCAGGCGTTGGTTCATGATAAAAATGTTGACAGCCGGGAACCAAGAAGATAATATAGACTTATCACAATTTGTCATGGAGAGACCAGATGAGATTATATGAACTGATTGCCCCCTGCCATTTCGGGTTAGAGGCGGTATTAAAAAAAGAAATATACGAGCTTGGATATGAGATTACAAAAGTGGAGGATGGAAGAGTAACCTTTGAGGGGGATGCGGAGGCAATTTGCCGAGCCAATATCTTCCTGCGCACCGCTGAACGAGTCTTGCTGAAAGTGGGGCAGTTCCATGCAGTAACGTTTGAGGAATTGTTCCAGGGAATCAAGAAACTCCCATGGGAGAATTATATCCCGGCAGATGGGAAGTTTTGGGTGGCAAAGGCCTCTTCCATTAAGAGTAAGCTGTTTTCTCCTTCCGATATCCAGTCTGTTGTGAAAAAAGCAATTGTGGAGCGCATGAAGGAACATTACCATCTGCAGTGGTTTGAGGAGAGCGGTGCCAGTTACCCGCTGCGTATTTTTCTGATGAAAGATGAGGTGACGGCTGTAATTGACACTTCCGGTGATTCCCTACATAAGAGAGGCTACCGGACCTTGGCAAGCAGGGCGCCGATAACAGAGACTTTAGCGGCGGCGCTGATTATGCTTACGCCTTGGCGGCGGGACAGGATTTTGGTGGATCCATTCTGCGGAAGCGGCACGTTTCCCATAGAAGCTGCGTTGATGGCAGCGAATATGGCCCCGGGAATGAACCGTAGCTTCACAGCGCAGGAATGGAGCAATCTGATTCCGGAAATATTATGGAAAGAATGCCTGGAGGAAGCCAGAGAACTAGTAGATACAGACGTTTCAGTAGATATTCAAGGATACGACATTGATGGGGATATTGTTAAGGCGGCAAGGGAAAATGCCAGACGTGCCGGTGTGGAGCATTTGATACATTTCCAGCAGCGTCCCATCTCTGCGCTCAGCCATCCGAAAAAATATGGATTCCTTATCAGCAATCCTCCTTATGGGGAGCGCATGGAAGAGAAGGAAGCGCTGCCCAAGCTGTATCAGGAACTTGGGGAGGCGTTAAGGCGTTTAGACAGCTGGTCCTCATACCTGATTACCGCTTATGAAGATGCGGAACATTATATTGGAAGGAAAGCGGACAAGAACCGTAAAATATATAATGGAATGATAAAAACATATTTTTACCAGTTTTTGGGTCCGAAGCCCCCTAAAAGGCAGCGACCGCAGGCAGACGATAAAAAGGCACAGTAAGGCACAGCAGGGATATGCGTCTTTTGGAAGGGAATTTTTGTGAAATATTCTAAGAAATATATATTGATGGCAGCAGCGCTTTTTCTCGCTTTGGCGTTTAAATTTTCCAGTGTTGGTGCAAAGAGTGAAGAGATAGGGGAATTTCGGGGAGCCAGGCTGGAAAAAGAAATCTGGAATCCGATGATTGCCCAGACGGTGAATGACAGGCCGTTGACCGTGATTGTGGGGAATAAAGAGCTGACAAGCCAAAAAGACGGTATTTATATGGATGGGAATCTCAATATTATGATGCCGGTTTCCATGGTGGGAGAGAACTTTGATTGTGGTTCCCATCTGTATGGCAAAAAAGAGCTGATGCTGGAGAAACGTTCCGATGTGGTTGTGTTTCAGTTAGATCAAGAGGAAGTGGCGGTGAACAAACGCAGTGAGGATATAGAATCTCCGATGGTTTGTGAAAATGGGGAGTATTTTGTGCCGGTACAGATAGTTGCCGAGAAGATGG
>CANOHX010000183.1 GCA_947565885.1 uncultured Lachnospiraceae bacterium | reverse complement strand
AGGCTTCCGCAGCCTTACGAAACCGCTTCTGCAAAGATGCAGCCATCGCCTTTCTGGAAAATCTGCGTTCATCCTCCCAGTCGTCCAGACATTTATAATAGGACAGAAGGAGATTCATGTCCGCCCCATACCGGGAAAATACGTTAACCCTCGCAGGATGCTTCTCCAACGGATGTGCAATGCACTTTCTATAACTGATTACCGTATCGGGCTCATAGAGGCTGGTGAGCAGCAGGACAAGAAACGTCATATCGTAACTCAGCGTAAGCTGCCCCATCCTGCCGTGAGAATCTTTTAACGCCTTACAAAGCCCGCAGTAATACGATTGGTACAAATCAAATTCTTTCAGTTTCATCTCTGGTTTATTGACAATAATATATCCAAACATATTTATTATTGTAATATCCCTGACAAAAATTGCAATTAACAAACCAAGAATATTCTATAAAAAATATATAAACTCCCGCTTCCGCTTCTCAATCAGAGAACTTGCAATTTCATTCCATAAAATTCTCAATATGTGCCATCTGTAAATCCTGACTGTTTATTCCAGACATGCTTCAAGACGCGCAATCCACAAATCTGCACTGGCATCGCTGGGCATCCTCAAATCTCCGCGCGGGGAGACGGCAACCGTCCCTACTTTCGGTCCGTCCGGCAGGCAGGAACGTTTAAACTGCTGGCTGAAAAACCTGCGGATAAATGTTTTTTCCCACTTTAAAATAATTTCCGGCGTATACCTTGCTTGTGCATAATCCGCATCGCAGAACGCATACACGGCAAGCCGGAAAATCTTCTCCGGTCCAAAGCCTAAGCGGAGCATATGGTACAAGAAGAAATCATGAAGTTCATAGGGACCTACAAGGTCTTCTGTCTTCTGGGAAATCTTCCCATCTTCGGGCGGTAAAAGTTCCGGGCTTACCGGCGTATCCAGGATATCAAAAAGCGTATCCGTAAGTTCCCGATTACCGCAGGTGTCCGCATAGTACCGCACCAGATGGCGCACAAGCGTTTTCGGCACGGAAGCATTGACGCCGTACATGGACATATGGTCTCCATTGTAAGTCGCCCAGCCAAGGGCTAATTCTGACATATCGCCGGTACCTACGACCATACCGCCATGCTGGTTGGCAATGTCCATCAGAATCTGCGTGCGCTCTCGCGCCTGCCCATTTTCATAAGTCACGTCATGGTTGCCCTCTTCCTGCCCGATATCGTGGAAATGCACCCTCACAGCCTCCCTGATATCCACCTCCTTAAGTTCAGCGCCCAGACAGCGGATTAAAGCAAGGGCATTGTCATAGGTGCGGTCCGTCGTGCCAAATCCCGGCATAGTGACAGCCAGAATCCCTTTCCGATCAAGACCCAGCAAATCAAAAGCCCGCACCGTCACTAATAAAGCCAAGGTGGAATCAAGGCCGCCGGAAATCCCCACGACTGCACAGCGGCAATTGGTATGTTCCAAGCGCTTTTTCAGGCCCATGGACTGTATAGACAAGATCTCCTCACAGCGTTTTCTCCGTTCTTCTTCCTGCCCTGGCACGAAAGGCGCAGGGTCTACAAACCGCGTAAGCATTGTCTCTTCCTTTTTCAGATGGAACGGTATTTCCCGATAATCCCCCTGGCTTCCTTGAAAAGTCGTCATCCGCCTACGTTGCCCATTGAGCCTTTGGATGTCAAGTTCCGCATACACAGACTGATTCCTAAAACGCTCCGCTTCCGCCAGCATAATGCCGTTTTCCGCAATCATATTGTGCGCGGAATATACAACGTCCTGCGTAGATTCCCCATCCCCGGCGCTTGCAAACACATAACCGCAGATTAACCGCGCAGACTGCCCCTCCACCAGGCTCTTGCGGTAGCAGTCCTTGCCGGTAACTTCATTGCTTGCCGAGAGATTGACAATCACATTTGCTCCGGCAAGTGCATGGGAAATGCTGGGCGGCTGCGGCGACCAGATATCCTCGCAGATTTCCACGCCAATTTTTAACTCCGGCAAACTGTCCGGGACAAAAAGCAAATGCCCGCCCATGGGTACGCTGTTTTTTCCTTCCAGGATAACCTCCACCGGCTCTCCCATGCCTTTGGCAAAATGCCTTGTCTCATAGAATTCATTGTAACCTGGAATAATCTGCTTGGGAACAAGACCTAATATTTTCCCATTGGAGAGCGCGGCTGCCACATTGTAGATTGCTCCCCGGTATGCCAGGGGAAGCCCTACAAACACCAGCATATTTTTCCCGGCGGTGTCCTCGGCAATCTGAATCAGCGACTGCTTTGCCTCCTCCAGCAAAGGATCCATAAAAAACAAATCCCCGCAGCTGTATCCGGTAATGCAAAGCTCCGGAAACACAACGACTGCGGCGCGCTGCCGCTCCGCCTCCTCAATCTTTTCCATAATTTTTTTCCTGTTATATATAGGGTCAGCTACCCGGATTTCCGGCGTTACCGCTGCCACCTTAATAAACCCATCTTTCAACGTTTCGCTCCTTTCAGCAGCTGTTTTAATTCATCCGGGGTAAACACATAGCGCTTGTCGCAAAACTGGCAGTTTACCTCGATAGATTCTCCCGCCTCCACCATCTCCTGGATATCTTGTTTGCCAATGCTGGCAATGGCGCGCGTAACGCGTTCTTTGGAACAATTGCAGGAATACTGCACCGGCATTTTCTCCGTAACCTCCACGCCAAACTCCCCTAACATCTGTTCCAGCAAAGATTCCGGCATCACTCCCTGCTCCAGCAGGTCTGTCACGGAGGTTACTTTAGCCACCTTTTTTTCCAGGGCAGAAATCACTTTCTCATCCGTGTAAGGCATAAGCTGGATGATAAAGCCGCCCGCCTGTTTCACCGTATTATCGCGATTCATCAAAACTCCCAGCCCCACGGCTGACGGCACCTGCTCGGAAGTCGCAAAGTAATACGTCAGGTCTTCTGCAATCTCAGACGTCTGTAAGGCAACCTGCCCCACATAAGGTTCTTTTAGCCCCATATCCTTGATTACGCTTAAGATCCCCAGTCCCAAAGCGCCGCCGACATCCAGTTTTCCTTTGTCATTGGGAGGCAGCATCACGTCCGGCACATGGGGATAGCCCTTGACATTGCCCAGGCTGTCCGCAGTGACAGTCAGCCCTTTTGCCGGTCCTGCACATTTAATCTGTAAAGTCAGAAGGTCTTTTTCCCCTTTCATCATACTGCCCATCATCACGCCGCCGGTCAGCAGCCTGCCCAGCGCAGCCGTAATCACCGGGCTGGTATTGTGGTAAATCCTCGCCTGTTCCACTAATTCTTTCGATGTCACGGCAAACGCACGGATTTGCCTATCTGCCGCCGTTGCCCTTACCATATAGTCCCTGTATTCACTCATCGCTCCTGCTCCTGTTTTATCTTCACTGTTTTCCCTGTTTCCTGGCAATCACATAAACCCGCTCACTCTGCGCTCTCACTGTTTTCCCTGTTCCCTGGCAATCACATAGACGCATTCACTTTTTCTTGCCTTTTTCTCTGGCAATCACATAGACCCGCTCACTCTGCGCTTTCACCGGCTCCCTGGTAAATGCATCGTACATTGCCACAAACTCCATGCCAGCCTGCTCCAGCAAGCTTTGCACCTTCTGCAGTTCATACCCTCTCTGGAAATGCGTTTCCTCGTATTTCCGGTACAAATCCTGTGTTTCCTGCTCCCGAATGAACAGTGTCAGTTCATATTGGTTCATCTGTTCCTTATCATCATAGAAATTCTCCCAGATAAAGCTTCCCTCTTCCCGGTTCTCACAAATTGTACTCTCTCCTAAGATTTCCCTGTATTTGTACAGAGTATTCATATCAAAAATAAATATCCCTCCCGGGTCCAGATAATTATTTACCAAAGAAAAAACCGCAAGCAGCTCCTCTTCTTCCAAAATATAATTGAGGGAATCACAGACACACACCACCGCTTTCACCGTTCCGTACAATTCAAATTCCCGCATATCCTGGTGGAGATATAATATGTCCGAAACTTTTCTTCCTGTTTCCGCAGACGCAGATTCGTTTGCCGCCCTTTCATCTTTTCCTATGTCCCCCGCCTCAAATCTATCAGCCGCCCATTCTTGTTCCCTGGCAACCTGCAGCATTTCCTGCGAAGAATCCACGCCTATCATATCATAGCCCGCCTGTGCCAAAAGCCGCGTCATCTTCCCCGTGCCGCAGCCCAGCTCCAACACAATCCCCTCCAATATGCCATACTCCTGCAGTAAAGAAATCAGATACTGGCTCCATTCCTTATAAGGCACATTATCCATAAATAAATCATACACCTCTGCAAATCCTGTGTAGGCTTCCATATCCGTCCCTCCTCATGACCTAATAATACTATCAACTTTCCCCATAAAAGTCAATTACACAAGCCCTTGATTCTTATGCCCAAAAAACGTATACTAGTTATTGCATTTATAAAAATAGAGATTTGAAAGTTTACGATAAACTGATTCTTATAAGGAGCCCCCCATGACTGAAAATTACGACCATTACATATCCAGGCACACACGGCGCGTCTACCTGAGAAGGCTGTTTTCTCCCATTTTATACTTAATAATTTTGTTTGCGCTTTGGCTGCTCTTTCCTCTGTATGATATCTTATTTCCACAGCCTTTAGACAATCTTGGCAACCTTGCCGAGTACAGCAAGGAACACTCTTCCTATGTCGATGCTAAGCTGAACAACCTGTATTTTACAGGCTACACCAATACTTCTTTCGGTCAGACAAACGGATATTATTACTATACCCTTTGGGACAACGAATGCGTAATTGTCCTGTTAGCGCCCCACACCTGCGAGGAAGGGCTTCCCCAGATACGTTCTGTGCAGATTCGCGGACGCGTCCTCAAAGGCAATGCCATGTATAACGTTTTGCTGGAAAATTTATCCCAGGATTTGCAATGGACAAAAGAGGGAATTTCAAGCAAAGTCAGCAGCTACTTTATCAGTGAACCGGCGTTTAAGCTAATTCCCAGCGCGCTCTTGCTAGGCATTTATTTTGTTTCTGGCGCCTATGCCCTGATTCGGCTGTTACTCTATATCCTCTACATCTGCCTGCCAGTGCTGTCTCCTGCCTGCCGCCGCCTACGGCTCTTTGGCAAGCCGGCTGTGCTGCTTGCACAGGCGGAGGAGGAACTTGCCACGCTGCCGCAGCTGGCAACGGAGGATATGTTTATCACCGAGCATTATTTTATTGTGCTTGCCAATTATGGCGTTGCCGTAGTGCCCATTGCGGAAATTATCTGGATTTACAAGTACTCCACGCTGCACAAGATTCTCTGGCATCATTTCAGCATCTCATACACACTGCACATTACTGCCAACAAGCACTTATATATCCAATGCCCGAAAAACATGAAATCCGACATTGACGGCATCATAGATTACCTGTCAGAGGCAAACCATGATATATTGGTGGGGTTTAACGAAGAAAACCGTCTGAAAGTGAAACAGAAAACGCAAAAGAAATAGGCATCTGCGTTCGGTCAGATATCCATGCCGGCAGATGCCTACAAAACGATAACGCGGGGCACATACATTATTCCACTGTATTAAAATGCCCTATACAATCGTAAGATTTTAAATATTCCTCTAAATACCAGAAACGCCCTCCACCTATACGGACCGCAAAATCAATATTTTCCAGAAGGCTTACCTCTGTCTTGCCGCCTTCCTGATGTGAAATCACCACGCAATAGATTTCTGCGCCTTTTCCGCACCGAAATTCTCCCACGTCGCATTTTGTGATGTCATTTCTGGATTTTTCATAACCGGTAGTTCTTCGAAGCATGGAAATTTTTCCCTCCTTAAAAAGACCACGGCGTTGAAATTCTTCAATGTACTGATGGAAAGGTTCGTTCCCTTCCATCATTTTCTTTTTTATGCCAAACATTCACTATCCTTTCTTTATTTTCTGCGTTCTCACATAACCTGTTTTCTTTGCCGACAGCAGTTTTTTATATGCTT
>CANOHX010000182.1 GCA_947565885.1 uncultured Lachnospiraceae bacterium | reverse complement strand
CTGCAAAAATGTGCTGGAAAACTGCGGGAGGAATATGGAATCGACATGACAAACAGCTATGTTTCCTTGGGCGGGCTGAACCGGGGACTTTACCAGGTTTATAAAAACCTGCCGGACGAGTACAGCCAAAACGTGCAGCAGGTGTTTGAAGTGGATATAGAAATCTTAAATTGGTGAGTGTTTACTAAATTAAAGGGAGCAGATTTTACAAAGTAACTATAGGCATATTTTTCTGTTTTATGTCCATAAAGTCTGGCTTGCCGGTAAAGCTATAGCTTCAATGCTGGCAAGCCATTAAGTATCTTGCTACGAAAATAAATCTTATAGCCAAGAACTAAGTGCTGATAATTGAATAAAGGCTTTACACTTACGCAATCATCCATTATAATTAATACATACATAGAAACCCAAATCAGAAAGCAGGTGATGATATGACTGGTAAAGAAGTTGTCAATCTTATTCAGAAACTAGAAGCTGAGGGTATGAGCGCTGAAAAAATCATAGAGATTATAAAGTATGTTGAAACGGCAGAGCCTAAAACAGAAACCCGATAAATGGATTAGCCACTTTAAATTTTAAAGGTACAAAGTCTTGACGGAATGAGTAAGGCTTTGTATCTTTTTATTTCTTTTTCCATCTTAATCTGATTAAAAAATAAATATCTGGAAATACTTTCCTTAGCCGGCTGAATATAGGAAACGCTGATTAAAGCGTTTCCCTAAATATATTTGAGGAAGGTATGGAAGAATGAAGCGATGGATAAAAACAGGGATACTATTGGCAGCGGCAGCGCTTATCTGCTGCGGGATTGTGCAATTCAGACAGCAGCGGATGACGGAGGAGATTGCAGGAAAAGTCATTCGCTTCCATGTGCGCGCCAACAGTGACAGAGAAAAAGACCAGGATTTGAAGCTGAAAGTGCGGGATGCAATTGGAGCATATATGCAGCCTGTGCTTTCAGGTATTTCCGATATAAATGCCAGCCGTCAGGCTATCAGGGAAAGGCTGCCCCAAATCACCCAAACGGCAGAGCAGGTGATTGCCCGGGAAGGGTATACATATGATGTGTCAGCTTCCTTAGCAGTTACGGATTTTCCCGAAAAAACTTATGGCAGTTATACGTTCCCGGCAGGCAGGTATGAGGCGTTAGAGGTAGTGATTGGAGCGGGCAGCGGGCATAACTGGTGGTGTGTGATGTATCCCAACCTCTGTTTTTTCAACAGTGTCTACGAGGTCGTGGACGAGGAGGCCGAAGAGTCTTTGCAGCGAGCGCTGACCCCGGAAGAATACGAAAGCCTGATGGAAGGGAAAAATTATAAAGTAAAGTTTGCGTTGTGGGAAAAACTGCAGGAGCTGCTGTGAAATTTTCAGGTTTGATTTTTTACTGGTATGATTTGCCTTGATTTATTTCGGCTGGCTGAACTGTTGTCAACCAGTCTGTAATTCTTTCCAACCACTTGCATTTTCACACCAAAACAGTTAATATACATATGTATGATGTGATTTGTGGAGAAAATGAGATGATTCAATCGTTTGAAGAGGAAAGATATGCCCCCATCGGGGTCTTTGATTCGGGTGTGGGAGGACTGACCGTGGCGCGTGAGATTATGCGTCAGCTTCCGCAGGAAAGAATAATCTACTTTGGAGATACGGCGCGGGTGCCTTACGGCAGCAAGTCCAGGGAGACGATAGTCCGTTATTCCAGGCAGATTATCCACTTTCTGGAGTCAAAGGGCGTGAAAGCGATAGTGGTGGCATGTAATACGGCAAGTGCGTTTGCTTTGGAAAAGCTGCGTCCGGAAATGAAGATGCCGATAATCGGCGTTGTCAAACCGGGAGCCAAAGTGGCGGCAGAAATTACCAATAATGGCAGGATTGGCGTTATTGGTACGGAAGGAACCGTGGGGAGCCATATTTATACGGAGATGATACACAGGCATAATCCGAAAGCTGCCGTTTTGGGGAAGGCGTGTCCTCTGTTTGTGCCTCTGGTAGAGGAGGGATGGCTGAAAGACCCGGTGACCATCGAAGTGGCAAAACGTTATCTTGCGTATTTCCAGGAGTCAGACATTGATACCCTGATTCTGGGCTGTACCCATTATCCGCTGCTGCGTTCCATGATAGGCGAGATTATGGGAGATAAGGTCAGCCTGGTAAATCCGGCATACGAGACGGCGCAGGGGCTGAAGCGTCTTTTGGACCAGCATGGCATTTCCAACGACGGCAAAGAGGCGAGAGAGCCGATGTACCAGTTCTATGTCAGTGATGCAGCAGAGAAGTTTAAAAATTTTGCCAATTCAATCCTGCCCTGTGAGATTGAAGAGGCGCAGCTGATACATATTGAGGAGTAAATATGACGAAAGATGTATTGTTGTCCATCAGCGGGCTGCAGTTTGCAGCCCAGGATGAGGAAGATGTTGAGCCGGTAGAAGTGATTACTGCCGGGGATTATTACAAGAAGAATGGCAAACACTATATCCTGTATGATGAGGTGATGGAAGGGTTTGACGGAAACACGCACAATATCATCAAATTGACGGAGGATTCTTTGGATATCACCAAGAAAGGCGTATCCAACGTACATATGGTGTTTGAGAAAAATAAGAAAAATGTTTCTTATTACAACACTCCCTTCGGAAGCCTTTTGATTGGCATTGACGCCAAGAGCGTTGATATTGCGGAGACGGAGGACAATATCGACGTGAGGGTTAAATATAATCTGGAAGTGAATTATGAGCATTTGGCAGATTGTTCGATTATCATGAACATTAAATCAAAAGAGTCAGGAGAATTTACGCTGTCATAGCGCGAAAAAGGAGAACATAATATATGATGAATGTGAGAAAAGCGATTATACCTGCGGCAGGGCTTGGGACAAGGTTTCTGCCGGCAACAAAAGCACAGCCCAAGGAGATGCTGCCGATTGTGGACAAGCCGACTATCCAGTACATCATTGAAGAAGCGGTGGAAGCGGGAATCCAGGATATCATTATCGTCACGGGCAGGAATAAGCGTTCCATTGAGGACCATTTTGACCGCTCCATCGAGTTGGAGCTGGAACTGGAAAAGAGTGACAAGCAGGAGATGCTTGACATGGTAAGGGAAATTTCCGAAATGGCAAATATCCACTATATCCGCCAGAAAGAGCCAAGAGGGCTTGGACATGCCATCCTTGCCGCTCAGCATTTTATCGGGGACGAGCCGTTTGCCGTGCTTTTGGGGGATGACGTGGTAATTTCCAAGCAGTCCTGCTTAGGGCAGATGCTGGACGTGTTCAAAGAGTATCAGACGTCCATCCTCGGCGTGCAGACAGTGGCGCATGAGGTTGTCGACAAATACGGAATTATTGCCGGCAAACAGGTGGACGAGCGTGTCTATAAAGTAAACGATATGGTAGAAAAGCCTTCCGTGGAGGAAGCGCCCTCCAACGTGGCTGTACTGGGACGCTATATTATCACACCGGAAATTTTCCGCTTTCTGGAGACGCAGGACGCGGGCAAGGGCGGAGAAATCCAGCTGACCGATGCACTGAAACGGCTGGCGAAAGAACAGGCGATGTACGCCTACGATTTCAAGGGACACCGCTATGATGTGGGCAGCAAGGTCGGATTTATCCAGGCAAATATTGAATTTGCACTGCGCCGCGAGGAACTCAGGGAAGAGATGGAGGAATACCTCGGCAAACTTCAGGGGAATCTTGACGAAATGCTTCAGTATGATTGATGTTTCTGCTGATGAACGGGCAATGTTTTTTAAATTGATAGATTCTGGTATTTTTTTAATAAAAATGGTCTTTTTTTTCTCGTGCTCTCTTCGTATCATGAAGTATAGAAAAATGATAAGGAGGAGATTGAGATGAAGAGTACCTTGAAAAGAACAGTAGGCATAATCCTTAGCTTGTGCCTGCTGTTTTCTATGTTACCCATTGATTATCTGCCGCAGGGCACTGTCATGGCAGCAGCAAACGGCACGCTGCAGAATGGGGCGCTTACGGCTAATGCAGATGGCTGGACCATCACCGGAGAGCGCGCTTATGCGTTCAGCACGGATGATGGCGGATATCTGAATCTGTGGGCAGAAGAGGCGGGAACTTTCAGTATCAGCCAGACAGTGGAAAATATGGCGGCGGGTTCCTATTCTGCCAAAGTTGCCGCAGTGGGCACTGAGGGAGTGACGCCGCTGCAGCTTGTGGTTAAGAATGAGAACAGTGGGAAATCTGAGACAACGCCGGTTACCCATCAGGGCTGGGTGGAAAACTGGGGCGAGACCAACGTCTTTACCACAAAGTCCATCAGTGTTGCAGAGGGGGACAGCGTGACGGTCACAATCAGCGGGGATTTGAAAGCGGGCGAGTGGTGCGGAATCAAGAACGCTGCCTTAGAAGCCAGCCAGGCCGTAAAAAATGCGCCGATTACGGTACAGAAAGTCGAGGGGCTTTCCGAGGATTTCATCCACGGCGTGGACGTGTCCACTTATATCAGCGAAGTACAAAGCGGCGTCAAGTATTATGATGAGAATGGGACGGAAAAGAATCTTTTTCAGATTTTGAAAGACTCCGGCGTAAATTACGTGCGTCTGCGCCTGTGGAACTGCCCTTACGTTATTGATACAGACGGTAATTATAAATATGTCGATGAAGAGGGAAATGAGTACAGAGCCAGCCAGGTGGCAAAGACAGAGAAGAGATGGATTATTGAGCCGCAGACCAGCGTATCGCCGGACGATCCCTCGTATTTTGAGGGCGCCGGGTATGACGAATATTTCCTTGCCGATGGCACGCAGGTATACCGTGAAGGTTACGGCGCCGGAAACTGCGGCATTGAGAACGTGACGGAGATGGGCAAGATTGCTACCTATTATGGCATGAAGGTGCTGCTGGATTTCCACTATTCTGATTTCTGGGCAGACCCCAAGAAGCAGAGCGTGCCCAAGGCATGGAAAGGCATGGATTTTGCACAGAAGACCGCTGCCCTCACGGAGTTTACGGCAGACAGCATCAATACGCTCAGGGAAGCCGGCGTAGATGTGGGCATGGTGCAGATTGGCAATGAGATTAACAACGGAATGGCTGGGGAGACGAATGAAGAAAACGTCTATCAGCTGTTAAAAGCAGGGAGCGCGGCAGTCCGCGGCATTGATGAAAATATTCTTATCGCCATCCACTATACGGACCCGCAGAGCGAGAGTTACCAGATGGGCAAGGCGGACGCCTTGGATTACCATAAGGTGGATTACGATGTATTTGCAAGTTCCTTTTATCCATTCTGGCATGGGACTGCGCAGACCCTGACAACAAATCTGAAGAAGATTGCAGACAAGTACAATAAAAAAGTCATGGTGGCAGAGATTTCCTATGCCTGGACCTATAAGGACGGCGATGGATATCCCGATAAAGTATTTGAGGGCGCGGGAGATATGGAATTCAACTATCCGGTAGATGTGGAAGGTCAGGCAGCGGCGGTCCGCGATGCCATCGCAGCCATTGCAGCTATCGGCGATAAGGGTATCGGTACGTTTTATTGGGAGCCGGCATGGGTTCCTCCCGCAGTGTATGAGGAGGACGCAGCAGACGCTGAGGCGGTGCTGGCATCCAACATGAAAGCATGGCGGTTATATGGCTCTGGCTGGGGTTCCATCTATGCCAAGGAGACAGACCCGGAGATTAAAGACGATATGAACGGAAGTGAGTGGAACAACCAGGCGCTCTTTGATTTCACTGGAAAAGCGCTGCCCTCCATCAATGTATACAAATGGGTATACACAGGGGCGGAAGGCCCTACCAGGGTAAGCACGGTTGATACCGCTTCCATTGAGATGGGGTATAAGGAAACACCTAAGCTTCCGGCAACTGTCAAGGCAAATCTGAACGATGGAACGGCGATTGACGTTCCGGTTACCTGGGATGCGGCACAGGTCGCTAAGCTGAAGACAGCAGCGTTTGGCGAGTATACAGTGGATGGTTCCATCGGGGCATTTTCCTATACG
>CANOHX010000181.1 GCA_947565885.1 uncultured Lachnospiraceae bacterium | reverse complement strand
AGTAATAGCCTTTCAAAAATCCTATCTTGAAGCTGTTTTATCTGCGTAATATAAAATCCACCCTTTGTTTCCAATCCATCACCTCTAATCCCATTAGAACAATTCTATATAGAACAATTATAAGTTTACCATAACCGAGTTCTAAAAGCAACTTGAAATATCACAACACTCCCATAAAAGGCAGAATATATAATAACCAATAGGAAATATGGCGTTTCCTGCGCCGGATGCACACCGCAAGCGCCATATTTCCTATGTGCATCCGTGCGCATCCTTGCGGAGCAGTTATAGAAAACGCATTCATTTCGTGCGTTTATTATAGAAAGGCGTGTTTTTTTGCCTTTCCCTTATCACTGCACAAAAACGCCGGGCAGAATCCATATGGTTTCCGCCCGGCATTCCCTATGCACCATAATATATTTTATTCCCGCGAGCAATGTACCCACAGGACACTTAGCCCTGCTTTAGGCTTTCGCTGCTGCAAAAACCTGTAACAACCTCTCCCTCCTGAGAACACTGGACATAGTACCACCTCGTGCCGTCCACCCCGGTATAATATCCATAACAGTAAATCTCGGTATCTTCATCCAATTCCAACAGGGAGGTATCCTCTGTCCCAGCGCTTGCACAAAGCTGCGTGCCGTTTACGGTCTGATAGACGCCCGCAATTTCGTTGTCCCTCGACTCGGCATAGTCTGTTTTTGGACCATCGTCTTCTGCCCCAGCATCCCTGTTATCCGTCTGCGGCTCTGCCGCAGCGCTCTCTGCCGCCCCTTCGCCGTCCTCTGCAGCAATATCCGTTTCACCCTCACCTACTTCTGGAACTTCCATGCCGCACATTTCTTCCACACAGGCATCTTCCGTCTCACAGCCTGTCGGGAACAATACCTCATCATCTCCCATATAAGTTCCATCCCAGTCCTCCTCCGTCTCTTCCTCCTCGCAGACATCCTCCTCTGCATCCCTGTCTCCTTCACAGGATGTGTCGACTTCCGTCTCCCCTTCCCATTCCTCCTCAACAGCTTCCGATTCCTCAATCTGCATGATTTCTTCCACCGCAATATCTTCATCTGCTTTCGTATCATCCGCCACGATACTCGCCGTCTCCGCCTCCTGACTTGCTTGATACAGATTCTCCTCTGCTTCTGCCGCCATTACCATATTCGGTGTAGTTGCCAAACCTAACGCCAATGCCCATGCTGTAATTTTCTTCCTCTTCATGCCTTTCATCCTCCAATCTGATAACTGTTTCCATTGCTTCTTACAAATTTACTGAGGTCATAATCCAGTAAAATGTTGCAAATTACTTTATTTCCTCTTTTGTGCCATCCCTGCGGATAATATAGATGCTCTCCGGCATTTCTTCCAGGGAAGAACCTGCCAGATACAGCCGGGAGCCCTCCTTAAGGATATATTCATACACATACTGCCCGCTGCCGATATCTGTACAGGGATATTGGGCGAAATCCTCCCAGGCAACGCCCTCCGCTCCTTTTGCTGCGATTATGGTCCTCACATCACGCTCTGACAGGCGGGGAAAGTCAATCCTTATTTTCTCGTCCACCGGCAGATAATCTAAATCGTCCACATTATACACTTTCATGGCTTCTGCACAATCCTCGTCTGCCTCAAGTTCTTCTGAGGGGGGAAGTTTGGCCTTATAAAGCTGTAGTTCTATCCACTCACTGTCCGCAGAGGGCAGCGTCCCGATACACTCAAAAATCAGATTATCCTCTATGCCCCCGGATATTTCATACCTTAATGGATTTCCCTCGCTGTCTGTTCCCAGCAAGATATAACCTTCCTCAAACATTTTCTCATAAAATAGTTCATTCGGCCTTGCGCTAATCTGGCTGAACACCTGATTAAACTGAAACTTCTGCAGCCTTAAGGCAGCGCCGCTGCCCGCTTTTAACTCAAAATCAATTGGCATGCTGAACGTATCTTTCTGCAGTTCCTCCTTAGACGTTGCAAAATGGAATGTAAAGGGAATTCCCTCACCCTGAAAACCATCCGTCAGAAACACCTGCATATTGAGTTCTATCTCACGGATATCATAGGGCAGACTGTCATCGTTATAGACAAAAGTGGCAAGAACATTCTGCGAATTTCCTGCGCCCGCCTCCATCTCAGGCGTCCATATCCCGCTGGATACGGCAGTAATTCCCACGCCGTTAAATTTCATCTCATGTTCTATGCCAATGTCCGGCGACCACATGTCTTTTCCCAGTTTGACACCGTCCTCCCAGTCCAGGCGCAAAGCAGCATACAGATGGTTTTCCGCTAGGATCACTTCTTCCAGGGTAACCGTAACGCCCTCCTTAGTCTGCGAAGCGCCGATCATGTCCGTGTAGGGCAGCAAATCATTGGAAACACCCATAATCTCTGCTATCTTTGTGGTAAACTGGCGGATGGCTGCTTTTACCTGCGGGTGAAAAATTCCGGTAAGGCATAACGCCAGAATCAGCACGGCGCACACTGCCGCCTTTACCGGATGGAATGCCAGTATTTTCCTGCCCCGGTTTTCCTGCCAGGGCTGGCATGACTGGTAAATCAGCTCGTCGTCTATATTTCCCATCGCTTCCAGAAACTTAAACCTGTCTTCCCTCATATCGGCACCCCCTCCTTCTCCAACAATTTGTACAGTTTCTTCCGGCTGCGGTACAGACTATTCTTCACGCTTCCTTCCGTCCTGCCATGCCTTGCGGCAATCTCGCGGATACTGTCCATATGCCAGTACCTTCTGAGGAAAATATCCCGGTCGCTTTCTGCAAGCTGCCTCAGAAAGCCATTGAGGATTTCACAAAACTCTTTTTCTGAAATTTTATCCTCCACGGTATTTACAATTAAGCTGTCCAGCTTTGCCGTCTCCGCCTCCACATCCGCCATATGCATATCCACGCGCTTGGCTGCATATTTCCTGCGCAGACGGTCAATCGCCAGCCCCCTTGTAATCTTGCCGATGAACGAGGAGAGGATTGCCGGCTTTTTCGGTGGAATGTAGTTCCAGGTACGAAACCACGTGTCATTGACGCATTCTTCAGAATCTTCGCGGCTGTTTAAAATATTCCAGGCAATCTGAAAGCAATACCGGTTGTATTTTCTGTCGAGTTCTTCGATTGCAGCCTCTTTCCTGTCCATAAACATCTGGACAATCTGACTATCTTCCATTCCTATGCCCCTTTCTTGTGAATGCCAGAAACGCTTACATAGAAATATTCGTATTATTTTATTATAGGTCACAGTAGTTATCATAAAATTTCAGAAATCTTCATTTCGGCTGCGTTACGCCAACACCACCAAGATTTTTTACGGATAAATGTCCAGCTCCCTCTCCAAATCCCGCATCATCCTCCCCAAAGGCTTTTTCCTGATATCGTCTTCCGTAATTTCTTTGCCAAACACCATCTGCTTTACTTCCTGCTCTGACAATCCCGCTTCGGCAAACACCTGTCTGTATTCCTCCAACTGTGTCTTGGAATACTTTTCTGCCTTGTCCAGCAATTCATTGATTTCCATGTCATGAATCTGATAGGCAGTTTCAATATGCATTTTATCTATGTTATTTTTGATTGCTCCTTTGGCATGGATGACAATCTTCATCTTATCTAAATCTAATGGCTCATAGCTGAATTGGATGTCATGTTCCCAATCAATTCCCTCATCAAATGGGGAGGCAAATTCCTGCAGGTTGTCACTCTTAAGGCGGTTGCAGTTGCCACAGGACGGCACCAGATTATAAAGGCATACCGCAAATATTGGATATTGGGAACGCGGGAAAAAATGGTCCAGCTGCGCCCCTGCCAATTTCTCTGACCGGCAGTTTATGTAATCCCGGTTACAATAAGGGCATACGGTAAGCCCTGACTTGCGCACAAGAAATACGTTCATCTTCACCTTATCGACCATTTTCTGGGATACTTTTTCATATGCTTTATATAAATCCTCGTACAATTGTGTCCTCACGAGTTCACCCCTGGCATTTCTCACAAATTCACCCTTGTCATCTCTCTGGAAGCATTCCCGCTCCATGCACAACCTGTTTTCTTCTATGTATTGATGCGCTTTTTTTAGTTTCGCATATGGCGCTAACACCAACTCCTTAAATTTATTATTCTGCGTAAAAAAATCCGGCGGCAGATAATTCTGGCAGCTTTGGAGAATCTTTCGCTGCATTGGGCTGTCGATAACATTCTCTATGCATTCCCAGTATTTATCTTCAATCTCCTGCTTATAAGGTTCCATCCTCACCATATCCCTCACCCTTTAACTGCATAATTTTCTTTTGCAGTTCTTCCCTCTGCTTCTCCAATTCCTGAATCTGATTTTCTCTGTCTGTCTTACTCTTCTTCCTTTGTTCTTCCAGCATTTTCTCCAGCTTATCCCGGTATATGGGTTCCCCAATCTGCTGTATCAAATAGCCAATCATTTCAAACCTGTCTTCTTTACCGTCAAAATAATCGGACATATCCGCCTTTCTTTTAGAGTCCCCATCTTCACTCCCAACCTGAGAGATGATGGTCTCAATCAGCTTTCTGCTGTATTCGCCGATGGTATAGTCCATAAAGAAATTGTTTCTGAGCAGCGTATGGATATTCTGCCCCAAAGTCCTGCCAAATTCTTCCTGCTCGCCGGAAAGGTACTGTACGTCGACTTCTAGCACGTCCGACAGCACAAACGGCGAATTCGTTGTAAATACCACCTGCAGCCTACCTTCCTCCTCAGACAGCTGCAGCATGTCCAACAGCGTTGCCAGATACCTTCTCTGCCACTCTGGATGGTAATACAGTTCCCCCTCGTCAATAAAAATCAGCGCTGAATCCCCTGGCTGCAAGGCATCATCCCCTGCAAACACCTGTCTGCCAAATATCTCCCTGTAATAATCCTTATCTTTCCGCCAACCCTCCAGGAACCAATACAGCCTTGCCAGAAAAGTAAATTTCGCATATTGACCGGAAGAAAAAAATCCAATTTCCGCCTCCGGCATTTTGAGATATTCCTGCTCAAATCCTTTCTTCGGGGAATCATCCTTACAATCTTTCAACGTAAATTCTGCCAATATTTCTCCTGATTTTAGGCTGTATATTGCGAATTTCCGTGTCGGTGATATGTCCAGATATTGGCAGATTTTTTCTATTCCCCTGTGCCTCAAAAACGTAAACTGATAACAGAGTTCTTTGTTCACCGCCGATTCATCTTCTGCCTTGTTTGCTATGTTTTGCTGCTCCAATACCGATAAGGCATTTTTTCTCCTTAGATAGCTTTCGATCTGCGAATAATCACATTGTCCCAAGCCCTCCAAAGTCCTGGACACGCCGGATGCCTCCCCTCTGTTTGTCCGTTCTCCATCCTCTATCGAAAGCAACTGATCTGTGCGCATCTGCTGGGAAAAATAGACTATCTTGCAGAATCCTAAATTGCGGCATACGCCTTTCTGATATGGCAATACCCCACTGCACTGTATGCTTTCCATGTTTGTCAAAAAGTAATCTTCATTCCCAATGCGGAACACCGCCAAAAAATCTGTCTCCATATCGAGAACTTTCTGTCTATGGAATTCCTCGCTTTCCACATACCCATCTGTACAGGAAACGGTATCAAAATCCTCGATGATTTTTAGCATCTTATAAAAACTGTCCCGCAAAAAGTCCACAATGCTGGTCTTCCCGGTGCCGTTTTTGCCTACAATGCAGGAAAGAGAGTACACCGCCTTTCCGTAGAAATGAAAACCTTCTTTTCCCCTTTCTTCCTGGCGTTTCAGCTCCTTGCTTTCCGTCTCAAACATAAACCTGTGGTCAAAATCAAGCAGCCTGTCTTTGATGCCACGGGAGTGATTATTCAAGTACAGCAACGAAAATTCCATGTGCTTTTCTTTTATCTCTTCAATCTCATCCCCCAATATCATAGCACGTATTTTTCCCCGGACTGCCCGCGTCTGTAAATCGTCCAACGCCCAGTCATGATAATCAAATGGAAATTCATACATAGGG
>CANOHX010000180.1 GCA_947565885.1 uncultured Lachnospiraceae bacterium | reverse complement strand
GGCAGCGCACACTGAATCAGATAAAAAAATGAGAATACGTTCGTCCTGAATGTACATTCCAATTGTTCCTGAGAAATATCCAGTATGCTCCGCTGGATATACTGAACCGCATGGTTATTGACCAATATATCCAGTCTGCCAAAGTAATCCGCCGTTCGTTCCACACAATATTTAGCAAATTCCGATTTCTTCAAATCCCCGCATATGAGCAGGGATTGACCGCCTAATTCCCTTATCCTCGACGCCGTCTCCTTAGCATCTGCTTCCTCATCATAATAGACAATGGCAACGCAGGCCCCTTCCTTGACAAAGTCATAGGCAACGGCCCTGCCTATCCCGCTGTCTCCGCCCGTAATCAAGGCGACTTTTCCCTCCAGCTTGCGGCATGTTCTGCCACATTCAGAAATGGGCTGCGGATTCATGACGTATTCAAATCCGGGCTGCCTGTTCTGATGCTGCGGCGGAAATGCCATGTCATCTTTGTTTATGCCAAACATACAGTTACATTTACTATTAAATTCCATATCAAATAATTATTCCTATCGCGTTTGCCTTATCATATGCAAATTAAATAGATAATGTCACCTGTTCCTTGGCATTATATTCATGCGGCTTCTTATCGTCCAGCTTATGCCCTACTGCCAGGGCAATCTCAAACGAATACCCCTCCGGTATTGCCAGCGCCTTGGAAAAATATTCCTTTTTCTCGCCGTGCAAAGCATCATAGACGCAGCCAATAATCAAGTTGCCAAGCCCAAGGCTTTCCGCAGCCAAAGCCATGTTCTGAACGGCAATTCCGGCATCTACCTTGCTCCACTTAAATCCGTCCTCTGCACTGAGGAAAATCAATACCGGCGCCTCATAATAGAAATTATGGGGCTGCTTTTCCTGTCCCCGCAAGCTTCTCTTTTCTACATCCAACTCCTCCAGAATCGGATTGTCGCCGCTCACCACCGAAAAACGTATTTCCTGCCGGTTCATGCCGGTCGGCGCCTGCAGCCCCGCTTCCAAAATAATGTCCAGTTCTTCCTTTGTCGGCTTCACCTCGCTGTATGCTCTGGCTGAGCTCCTTTTTTTGATTACTTCCAAAACTTGATTTGACATTCTATGTTCCTCCTTTTCTTGGTTATCTAGTCAAATATCCATGCAAGCATGGCTACTTTCCTCATTGCTCGCGGGAATTAATTCATTGTGATTCTTGTCTGCCATCTCTAATACTTTATCCAGCAATTGATACACGGTTGTCGCAAGATATTTGGGATAACGCCCCTCTCTGTCTGTATGTAATGCTTTCGCCCGATTGACTGCCTGGATAATTTTCTCTTTCGTGTAATCTTCTCTCCGAATATGTTTGGTGTCCCGCAATGGCGCTCCGCAATCTCTTAACCTCTCCCGAAAATGGCTTGTCTTTTCATAAGCATGTTCCTCTGTGACAGCAAAACGCTTATCTTCTTCGGTAATGTCATCATGATGCAATAATAGCCACAATTCAAAGAACGGATTGCTGATGGCATAGCCATATCCTTTTTCCTCACAGGTGTCCAATGCCTGATGAAACTTCTCAACCTTAGCATCGGACAAATTATCATCAATATCCGAAACAATCCAGAATTCATCATCAAATTTGTCAAACTGGTATTTCTCATTCCGTTCTGCTTTAAATTGCTCTATCTTTTCCACCAATTGTTTGGGTTTGCTTTTCCCCAACAGACTTCTCTGCTCTTGGGTCCGGTTCTTTTCCCTTGTATGGACCGCATCCTCAACGACCGATATAAATTGTATCTTTGCTTTAACCTCATGAAATAACTCGGAAACACGTGCAAAATAATCTTCTTCCGTAGCAATTCCCTCCATGGCAAGGAAAATAATCTTGCTGGTTGCCGGTCTTTGGGGACGCAATGGATTTTCCAATGTATATGGAATTCTGCTTGTTAGGATAATACTGCTGCTCATCAAACTCCCCCTTTTATCAGTGGAACCGCCCCAAACCGTCCATTCAGATATGCTTTTAATACATCCTGCCCCTTTTGTATCTCAAAATCAGAAAATGGCCGCAAATGCGATTCCCCCTCACTGTCTTTTTCTATAAACCAGATTTCGTCCTGCCCAAACTCCTCTAAGTTGATAAGGTTGACGTCATGGGCAGTAAATACAATCTGGCTATCCGTATCCCCACTGCCTTTTAAAAACTCTCTCAGCAAGTACTGAGACAGCTTTGTGTGAAGGCTGCGGTCTATCTCATCAATAAAATAGATATCATGCCTGTTTTTACCCAGGGAAAATAAAATTGGCAGCAGATCAAGCAGACGCTGCGTACCATCCGATTCTTCTTCCACATTAAATGGCACGAGTTCCCCATTTAGCATATGCTCAAATTTTATCTGCACCAGCGTAGTCTGCCGTTTCTCTCCCTCTCCAAACATAAAATATCTTCCTGCGAAAGTCAAAATTCCATTCCTATTATCCTCAATCTGGTTTACAATCTCTTCTGGCATGTGAAATTTTTCTACGAATTCACCAAAATCCATAACGTCGCTGACAATAGAAACACCTGTGACCCCAGTGTCCATATGCTTTAAGCTATTCAATACGAATTCCCGAAAGTCATCATCTTTGTCCATATGCAAGGAAAATCCCTGCACCTCTGATTCTGGAAAAATAATCTTCAGGTCCTCAAACCACTCAATAATGCCTTCCACCCTTTTGACGCCATTGTCATACATCTTATACAAAAAAAGCTGGTTCTTCTGATTCTCACCGATACTGTCTTTCAAGACCTCTGCCAGGTTCCGTTCTTTGGAACCTTCTTTAGCAAACCTGGATTCAATATCTATCTGCGTCTTCCCCTCCGGCGAGGTCTGCCTTACAAATAACGGCTCAAGCCCTGTCTCTGTGAGGATCATCAGCCATTCTTCATGCACCTGGTCCGTCCCCAGCGAAAACCCATACTCATAGACATCATCCTGCGTATGAAACATAAACTGGAACAGAGACTTCCCCTGTAATTCCTCAATATTTCCCCTGAATTGGTTAATTCCCGTTCCCTTTCCGCTTTTGGGACCATTCAAAATAAACCTCTTAGCGAAACGCAGAGACTTTATAAAAGTCGTCTTCCCAGACGCATTGGGTCCGAAAAACCCTCCCCGCCTGAGAATGCTCCATGGTCCTGCTTTGGTATCAATTTTTCTAACCAAGTGTTCTGCCACGTTTTCTGATGTCGGGAACATGCTAAATTCCACCGGATGCCCGATAGACATAAAATTACTTACAATATATTTTAACAGCATTTTACTCTCCAATCTTAATTATCGCCATTTCCTCTATCTTACCTGCTAAATTTTACCTTTCATTCCTCTATCTTACCCGCTAATTTTGCCCTCTATTCCACCATTATGCAGCAATTCCTCATTCATGCTCCCCATCCGGTATCCATCCAAATCCAACGCTGTGTAAGTAAATCCATATTCCCTGAATTTCTCGGCAATCTCCGTCCTCACTTCTTCCTGCATAATTCTGGCAAATTCCTCCGGCTCCACCTCAATCCTCGCCATCCTGCCATGAATGCGCACACGGAACTGGCGAAAGCCTAAGTCAAATAAAAGCTGCTCCGCCCTCTCCACCATAGACAGCTTCTCCTCGGTAATCTTCTCCCCATAGACGAAGCGGGAAGCAAGACAGGCGAACGATGGTTTCTCCCAGGTGGGCAGCCCTAAATATTTCGACAAGGCACGGATATCTGCTTTTGTCAGACCGCAGTCTTTCAGCGGGCTTATAATACCAAGCTCCGCCACGGCAAGCATCCCCGGGCGGTAATCGCCGTCATCATCCGTATTGGAACCCTCTATGACGTGTTCCATCCCCAGTTCTTGCGCCACTGCCCGAATCTGCCGGAACATCTCTTTCTTGCAGTGATAGCAGCGGTCTTTCGGATTTCGCGCAACCTCCGCAATCTCCAAGACATTCCGCTCACACATCACTTGGCGAATTTTCTGCTCCCGGCAAAAAGCCTGTGCCTCATCAGATTCACTCTGCGGGAAAAATGGCGAACGGATTGTCACGGCAATTGCATTCTCGCCCAGGACGTCTGCCGCGACTTTCAGCAGGAATGAGGAATCAACGCCGCCAGAGAATGATACTGCCACTGAATTGAGGCGCTTTATATCATTCCTCAGATCTTCTAATTTCTGCAATTGTATGTTTGTCGGATGTGTCATCATTAAAATCTCCTAACCTTTTTCCTCAATGAAACCAATAAGAGACATCAGGACTCTCCCCAACTTCAGTTTTCTTCTTTGTCTCCGGTAGGAGACATCAGGACTCTCCCCAACTTCGTTGGGTCCCCCCTCATGTCATATCCCCTCATGTCAAATCATTCACAACCTCACCCGCAATAATCAAGCCAGCTACAGAGGGCACAAACGCCACGCTGCCCGGCGTCCTCCTGTCACCTGCAAGCGGCATCACCGGCTGTTCCTCGGAATATACGACTTTCAGCCTGCGGACGCCGCGCTTTTTCAGTTCCCGGCGCATGACCTTTGCCAATGGGCAGACCCTGGTCTTATAAATATCGGCAACCTGAAAACGGCTGCCGTCCAATTTATTGCCTGCCCCCATGCTGCTGATAATGGGAACCCCATATTTCTGCGCCTGCATCACAAGCTCAATTTTCGCCGTGACCGTATCCACGGCATCCACAATGTAATCATATTCGGCAAAGGGGAACTCCTGCGCATTCTCCGGCAGGAAGAAACATTGATGGAGGCGGATATCCGCCTGCGGATTGATGGAAAGCATCCGTTCCTTCATCACATCCGTCTTATATCTGCCGATGGTCTGGTGCGTGGCAATAATCTGCCGGTTCAGATTGCTCAGGCAGACCTTATCGTTGTCAATCAAATCAAACGCCCCTATGCCGCTGCGCACAAGGGCCTCACAGACATAACCGCCCACGCCGCCAATTCCGAACACGGCGACCCTGGCATGGGACAGTTTCTCCATCGCCTCCCCGCCTAGCAGCAGCCCCGTCCTTGAAAATTGTTCCTGCAATTGCATATCTCCTTTTTCACACATTTTCGCAGAATGACATTACACTATTTATAGCCTTTTGACAACCTAATCCTATTATACGTTTTTCTCCGCATAACGCAGCGCATAGACAAGCGGCATAATCAAGATGCCGCAGAAAAAATTACTGATACCATGCATAAAGTCCCACGGCAGCCCGGCAATTATCCATGCCACCATCCCCTGGAAACTTAAGCCAAAGAGGATTGCCTGTGCCGGGGCATACAAAGTGCCAAACAAAAATCCATGCGCAGCGCAAACTGCCATATATACAATAGGCTGCGCTTTCTTCGGCATATTCTTAGGAAGCAGCATCACTGCCGCCCACAGAACCGTCCACACATACAGATATGGAATCCACCATGCTGCAAAACCGCTGAAAATACCGTTCAGAAACACATAAGTATAAATGATATACAACGCTTTCTGCCGGTATACAACGGTAAAAGCGACAATGAATACGCCGAGCAGATGTATATTCGGCAAAAGTTCCATAATCATCTTGGAAACATACATCACGCCCCCAAGCATACCAAAAACAGCAATCTCTTTGATTGTCAGCTTCATTGCTTTTCAACTTTAAAGGAATATTCCACTCCTTCTTCAATCTCTGTGGTGTCAACGCCTGTAGCGGCATACTCATCGCCCACATAAAATGCCCAGTAAGCGCCGTCTTTGTCAAAATCCACCGTAACGCCATTGACTGTCTTTACATAAAGTCCATAATCGCCTTGTTCACCGGCAATCAAATCAAGCTCTGTAAGAGCCTCCCCAACGGTCTTTTTGTCTGTATGGATTTCAAACTTCGTCTCCTTGTTTTCCCCATCTACGACTGTAAATGTAAACTGCGTATTGCCTTCGCCCAGCACATTGCCATCAGCCTCTGTACTTTCTGCTTTCCCCGAATCCTTGACCGTATCATTTTTGCTGCCATT
>CANOHX010000179.1 GCA_947565885.1 uncultured Lachnospiraceae bacterium | reverse complement strand
AATGATCCAAAATCCTGCGTTTCATCCCTCTTTGCTGCAGCAGATACTGCCGGAGGATGGGATGTCTGTCCGCAAGCAGCAAAGGACCATATTTATACTCCGGCTCCGCCATCTGTACCGTACCATCCCCATGCTCTCCTGCCCATGAAGCTGCCATCATACTATAGAATTTTCCGTCTTCATGCACCATGTCTTCCTCAAGAATCTTATACCCATGCTCTGCCAGAAAATGACGGAACGCCGAAAGCTCCGACTGCGGCTGCAGCACAAGACGCTTTGCCATGTGCGCAACATCCGCCCCCTCAGTAAGGATGCGCATCATCAAGGCGCCGCCCATCCCAGCAATTACAATAGTCTGCACTTCTTTAGGCTGCAGCGCCTTCACGCCATCCGAAAGCCGTATCTCTATCTGTTCCTGTAAATGATATTGCCGGATATGTTCCAAAGCCCGCTGCAGCGGCCCCTGGTTGACGTCCATGGCAATTGCCTTCTCTGCCTTGCCGGCCAGGACAAGATAAACCGGTATGTACCCATGGTCCGTGCCGATGTCTGCCACAACCCCGGTTTCCCCCACGAGGTTGGCAACAGCCTGTAATCTCTGTGATAACTGAACCATTTTCATCAATCCAAATAATCCTTAAGTTTACGGCTGCGGCTGGGATGGCGCAGTTTACGCAGAGCCTTCGCCTCAATCTGGCGGATGCGCTCCCTGGTCACATTGAACTCCTTACCAACTTCCTCCAATGTGCGGGCACGCCCATCATCCAAGCCAAAACGCAGGCGCAGTACTTTCTGCTCCCGCTCTGTCAGCGTACTCAGTACCTCTACCAATTGTTCTTTCAGCAAAGTAAAGGCTGCCGCCTCCGCGGGAACCGGCACGTTGTCATCCTGGATAAAATCTCCAAGATGGCTGTCCTCCTCCTCGCCGATAGGAGTCTCCAAAGACACCGGTTCCTGGGAAATTTTGAGGATTTCCCGCACGCGTTCTACCGGCATATTCATCTCCTCTGCAATCTCCTCGGGGGTAGGCTCGCGCCCTAATTCCTGCAAAAGCTGCCGGGAAACTCGAATCAGCTTATTGATGGTCTCCACCATATGCACCGGTATACGGATTGTCCTCGCCTGGTCTGCAATGGCCCTGGTGATTGCCTGACGAATCCACCAGGTTGCATATGTGGAAAACTTGTACCCCTTTCGGTAATCAAATTTCTCCACTGCTTTAATAAGACCCAGATTACCCTCCTGAATCAGATCAAGAAACAGCATTCCACGCCCCACATAACGCTTAGCAATGGAGACAACCAGACGCAGATTCGCTTCCGCCAGACGTTTTTTTGCCTCCTGGTCCCCCAGTTCCATGCGCTTTGCCAGTTCAATTTCCTCCTCCGCGCTGAGCAGCGCCACTTTGCCAATCTCTTTCAAATACATACGAACGGGATCTTCAATGGAAATTCCATCCGGGACGGTAAGGTCAATATTCTCAACTTCCACTTCATCTTCCTCGTCAATGAGAATATCTTCATCCTCCTCTTCCTCAGAAATCCGCAGTACATCAATGTTGTTGGTCTCCAGGAAGTCTAAAATCTTCTCGAACTGTTCTGCATCCAACTCCATGTCATGAAAGAAATCATTAATCTCCTGATATTCCAGGACATTTTTTTTCTTTTTTGCTATCGCTAACAATTCCTGCAGTTTTTCTTCAAATTTCGCTTTTTTTTCTTCCATTTTGTTTCTTCCTTCCATTCGTTGTTTATATTTTGTCCCTATTTTGTAATATTATGCTTTGCGTTTTCTCAAGTCCTCCATCGCTTTCTTATCGGCAATAAGCTTCTGCAGCCCCTCCATGTCCGTCGGTTCTAAATGTTTCGAACGATATTGGATGCTGTTTTCTTTCAGCCGGACGACCGTCTCCCACAGAGCCTTCTCTTTCTCGGCAGGGGTTGTGACTTCCTTGAGCCTGGCATTGAATAATGAGGCAATCTCACGCTGCTGTTCTTCCTCTGTAAACCGGCTGATAATTCCAGCAGGATTAAGGCTTCCTTCCTGATATTGGGAAAAAACCATCTCCGCCGCCTGCCGGTACAAATCCTCCGTAAAATCCTCCGCTCCCAGATAAGAGCTTATCTGCGGGAAAAGCCCCGGTTCCTCAATCAGCCATGTGAGCATCAATTTCTGCGACTGTTTCATGCCGTCTTCCCTTTTTTTCTTCTCACTGATTCCTGATTTCAGCTTCCTGTTTTCCCTCGTAAGGCCGGCGCGCGTTCCCTGGTGTGCCACCAGCTTGCGCAGATTCTCAAATCCAATCTGATACTTCCCAGCTACCGCCTCTATGTAATTATTTCGCTCCAGCTCCTCCTCAAACTCCAAAATCTTCCTGGCAATTTCATTGAAAAATGCCGTCTTACCCTCCGGATCGCCCAGATCATATCCCTGCTCTATGACCTCCGTCTCAAACAAAAAACTGTTCTGCGCTTCATCAATGCGTTTCTGATAATTATCCGCCCCTTGGGCCTTGATAAATTCATCCGGGTCTTTATAAGGCTTCATTTTCACAACCTTCACGCTGATGCCCGCCTCCTTTAAAAGCGGAATAGCGCGCAGCGCCGCCTTAATGCCCGCACTATCGCTATCAAACGTGCAATACACTTCCTTAGTATACCGCTTGAGCAGATTCGCATGCCCCGCAGTAAACGCTGTGCCCAGAGATGCCACCGCATTGTCAAATCCCGCCTGATGCAGCGCAATCACATCCATATACCCCTCGCACAAGAGGATATAATGTTTCCTTGAGCTTCTGGCAAAATTTAGCCCATACAGATTGCGGCTCTTGTCAAATATCATTGTCTCCGGGGAATTGAGGTATTTCGGTTCCCCCTCCCCCATCACGCGCCCGCCGAAACCAATCACGCGGTTATTGACATCCATAATCGGGAACATCACCCGGTTCCAGAACTTATCGCGCCCTCCCCGCCGCTCATCAATCGTTACCAGGCCAGAATCTTTCAGCATTTCATCCTCATATCCCTGTTTGCGCAGGTATCGGTACAAATCGTCACTGAACTTGTTGGCATACCCAAGCCCAAACTTTTTCAAAGTCTCCGCCAAAAGCCCGCGTCCCTCAAAATATGACATTCCATGCTGCCCTTGTTCCATTCTCAGCTGGGCATAAAAATATTTTGCCGCCACTTTATTGACTTCCAGAATCCTTGCGCGCTTGTCAGCCTCCTGCCTTGCCCTGCCAGACATCTCCTGCCTGGGGAGTTCTATCCCCGCTCTCTGCGCAAGCGCCTGCAACGCCTCCTGAAAAGTATAATTCTCATACTGCATCAAAAAGGTGATGACATTCCCCCCTGCCCCGCAGCCAAAACAGTAATACATCTGTTTTGCCTGGCTTACAGAAAAGGAAGGGGTCTTCTCGTTATGAAAAGGACAGAGTCCAAAATGGGTACTGCCCTTTTTCTGTAAACGCACATAATCAGAAATCACATTTACGATATCATTTGCCAAACGGACTTCTTCAATAAGCTCATCGGAATAATATGGCATCCATATCTCCTTTCAGTTCACCTGCCACGCCTTGGGCATAAAATACTCTTCATATTTGGCAATCGCGTATTGGTCCGTCATACCTGCAATATAGTCGCAGACGACGCGCTCCCGCGTCTGGCCCTGCTCCATCATTCCCAGATACCACATCGGCATCTCGTCTACGTGTTCTATGTAATACTGGAATAAGCGGCAAAGCAGGCCCTCTGCCCGCTCTTCCTCGCCTTTAGCTAAAGAATTACAATACACCTTCTCAAACATGAACTTACGCAGAGCCCTCATCGCCGCCTCCACTTCCTGCGACATGCAGATATCATTCGTCCCCAGACTGTTCGTAATGATATTGTGAATCAGGTTGTCCAAACGCTGCTTGGAAGACATTCCCAAAATCTCCCGGTATTCCATGGGAATGTCTTCCTCGGACAATACACGCGCACGAATGGCATCATCTATGTCATGGTTAATATATGCAATCTTATCGGAAAGCCGCACAATCTTGCCCTCCAGAGTAGAAGGCATCCTGCTGGTCTGATGGTTTAAAATCCCATCACGCACCTCCCAGGTTAAGTTCAGCCCTTCGCCGTCTTTCTCTAACTTCTCTACAATGCGGACGCTCTGCTCATTATGCCGGAAACCGTCCTCGCAGATGCTGTTCAATATCCGTTCACCTGCATGGCCAAAAGGCGTATGCCCCAAATCATGCCCCAGCGCAATTGCCTCCACCAAATCCTCGTTCAGCCTCAGCGCCTTGGCTATTGTACGGGCATTCTGGGAAACCTCCAGCGTATGGGTCAGCCTGGTACGGTAATGGTCTCCCCGCGGCGTCAGAAAGACCTGGGTCTTATGCTTTAGGCGGCGGAAAGATTTGCAGTGCAGTATCCTATCGCGGTCCCTCTGAAAAACCGGGCGGATATCACACTGCTCTTCCTCCCTGTCACGTCCCTTAGAGTTCTCGCTCAATGTTGCAAAGGGACTTAAATAGGTCCGTTCTAACAGCTCTATATTCTCTCTGATGAGCAATGTAAATCACCTCTAAATGATATATTCCGCACAAATCTTCCAATTCCTTTATTTTTTCTTCAAATTTTGCAAATCCTCTATGACAGCACTCAATATTTTCTCTTTCGTTTCAGGATTATCCTTGCCGCATGGTAGATGGGTGTTTCCATATGCTTTTTGACCTGGGTAAGTTCTTTGCGAATGGAAATCCCCTGTGGGCAGTGCTGCTCGCATTTCCCACATTTCAGGCATTTGGAGGCATTGCTGGGGTTCATCCGCAAAGTTGTACACATCATATAAGCTTTCATCCCCTGATACTGGCTGTCTGTGTACCTCGTATTATATGCAGAAAAACATCCGGGAATGTCTACGCCTGCCGGACAGGGCATGCAATAGCCGCAGCCGGTGCAGGGCACTTTCATATATCGGTTAATCTCTGCTTTAATTTTTTCAATGACTTCCATATCGTGTTCCGTCATACAGCCCACCTGGGCCTCTTCGGCAATCCTTATGTTCTCTTCCACCTGGGCAATGTCATTCATGCCAGACAGGACCACCGTCACCTCCGGCTGGTTCCACAGCCAGCGCAGACCCCATTCCGCCGGGCTCCTCCTTGGTTCTTCTTTCTCCAACAGCTTTAACGCGCTCTTGGGGAGCCCCTGTACCAGACGCCCGCCCCTTAAAGGCTCCATAATTATCACCGGCAAGCCTTTTTCATGGGCATAGATAAGCCCGCGCCTGCCCGCCTGGGAATGTTCATCCATATAATTATACTGGATTTGGCAAAAATCCCAACAATAGGCATCGACAATTTTCTTAAAATTCTCCGTCCCTCCATGGAAAGAAAAACCAATATTCTGAATCTGCCCCTTCGCTTTCTTCTCTTCAATCCACTCTTTGATTCCAAACTGCTGCAGCCGTTCCCAGGTCGCCACATCATTGAGCATATGCATCAGATAGTATTCCACATGGTCCGTCTGCAGACGCTCCAGCTCCTCCAAGAAATACCGCTCCATATCTCCTTCTTTCTTGATAAAATAATGGGGCAGCTTTGTTGCTATTTTTACTTTGTCACGGTAACCCTTTGCCAGAAATTTGCCCAGGCAGACCTCGCTCCCCGCATATGTATATGCCGTATCAAAATAATTAACGCCCTTTTCTATAGCGGCTTTCATCTCCTCCTCCGCTTTCTCCTGGTCTATAGCTGAACCTTTCTTGGTATAACGCAGACAGCCGTAGCCCAAAATTGACAGTTCATCCTGATTGGCTGGATTCTTTCTGTATAACATCTTATGTCCTCCTCTTGTTATTTTTTCTCTTACTAAGAAGACACTTTCATGCATTAGCGCGACAAGGTCTTTCCAATAAGATGAAAAAAAAGCTGTTGCACAAACAACAGCTTTCTTCATTTCATGCAGGAGATGGGACTTGAACCCACACGATATTGCTACCACAGGCACCTGAAGC
>CANOHX010000178.1 GCA_947565885.1 uncultured Lachnospiraceae bacterium | reverse complement strand
GTCAAATGCGGCAGAAAAGAAAATGAAAAGCCTGGAGATCAAGAAGATGCAAAAACAGAGTGTGATGAACAGGAAAAGGAAGAAAAGGTAAGCGACAGGAGGAGATTAGATGATGGAGAAGATAAATATACGCCGTGCGGCGGAGCCGGACATAAGCGCTATAAGCAAATTGCTTTATGAGGTTCAAAAAGTCCACAGTGACGCGCGTCCTGATTTATTCAGGGCAGGGGGCAAAAAGTATGATGATGAAGAATTGAAGATGATTCTTGCAGACAACGACAGGCCCATTTTTGTTGCGGAAAAAGCAGGGAACATTTTAGGCTATATTTTCTGTGTGCATCAACAGCATATGAACAATAATTCTCTGACGGATATAAAAACACTCTATATTGACGACCTGTGTGTTGACGAAACGGCGCGCAATGAGCACATTGGCAGTCTGCTGTACGAGTATGTATTAGAATATGCGGCGCAGAAAGGCTGCTATAATGTGACGCTTAATGTATGGGCGGATAATGTCAATGCGATGAAATTTTATGAAAAGCTGGGGCTTAAAGTCCAGAAGATTGGGATGGAAAAAATATTGTAGATGTGAGGGGTGCCGTGCATACGGAGCTAAAACGGTAAAATGAAAGTGGGGAAATAAAGGAAATGAAAATCTATCTGGATAATTGCTGTTATAACAGACCATTTGATGATCAGACCCAGGAAAGAATTCATTTGGAAAGCGAAGTTTTGGGGCCTGTAGGAATGGTACGGTTTATGCAGCAATTTGATTTGGGGCATGGCGATTATACAAAGGATAAGCAAAATGAGCCAGATGAAGATTTTGATGAAATTGATGCTTTGCTAAAAAGGTGAAGTGATTTGAGGAGGTAATATTCATTTATGTGGTTTATATTTGCGTTGCTGTCGGCAATCTTTGCGGCGCTTACTTCCATACTGGCAAAGATTGGCATAGAGGGGGTCAATTCGAATCTTGCGACGGCGATTCGGACGGTTGTGGTCGTGGTGATGGCATGGGGGATGGTTTTCCTCACGGACACACAGAGCGGCATCACGGAAATCAGCAGGAAAAGCTGGTGGTTTTTGATTCTGTCCGGGCTGGCGACGGGCGCGTCATGGCTGTGTTATTATAAAGCGCTGCAGACCGGTGAGGCGACGAAGGTCGTTCCGGTTGATAAGCTGAGTGTTGTGATTACGCTGGTTTTGGCATTTGTATTCCTGCATGAGAAGGTGACGGTAAAGGCATTTATTGGATGTGTCCTGATTGGCGCGGGAACATTGGTGATGGTTCTGTAAATCCGGGAGGAATTGCCTGGGCTGGCGGAGGCCTGGGTTTCAGGAAAAGTTAATATGGAAAACAGCGGCATGCCACGCAAAGTAGCAGAAAAAAAGGAAATGCCACCTCTGCTTGCTTGTAATGTAAAATAGAACTGTCTATACTTGGCATATCAAAACAAGGAGGCAAAAAAATGACATTTGCAGAAAAGCTTAAATCCATCCGCAGGCAGGCGGATATGTCGCAGGAGCAGCTGGCGGAAAAACTTGGCGTGTCAAGGCAGGCGGTTACTAAATGGGAGACAGATACGGGTATCCCCGATATTGAGAATATTATGGCAATCTCCGCTCTGTTTGACATTTCCATCGACAGGCTGCTCTCAGACGAAAAAGGAATGAAAAGAACAGAAGAGTATCTATTTGAGAGTGTTATGGAATATGACATTGACGCGCAGAAACGCTTTGATATGAAGTTTGGAGGGGCAAAGCAGTTTGTACTGTCCGGTTATGAGGGCGAAAAAATCCGTGTCCGCCTTGCATCCAACACGTTTTCCACGCTCCAGAAAGATTTTAAGGTCAGGATTGACGATACCCGGAAAAGGATTGATGTGGATGTGAACCGAAGGAACGGCGTGTCTGAGGCAACGGCAAAAGAAACGGTAAGCATTTTTGTCCAAATCCCGCTGCGGTATATCGGAAAAATCGAGTGTGCGGTCAATGCGGGGGCAGTAGAGCTGCGTTCGCTGAAATGTGACAGTATAGAGCTTGACATAAAGACGCCGAGCATCGTCCTTGAGGACGTTTCCGGCATGGTTGAGATAAACTGCAATCTCGATATGGAGGTGGTCTGCCGTTCCTTAGACGGCGAACTGGCAGTCAATCAGGTATCGGCAACCTCGAAACTTTATATCCCGGAGGGTACACTGTTTACTGCGGTTACGAAGGGCATCGGAACAAGTATTTCCTATGAGAAGGATGGGAAACAGACAGAAAGATTTGACACGCCTGATGCGGGTAATGTGATTGAACTGAACGGTTTAAAGAGTGAGCTTGTCATCAGCGTGGATAAAGGAAAGACAAAGAAGTAAATTATGGCGATTGCTGCAGGAACGGCTGGGAAGTCCTGTTATGACACGTTAAGGTAACTGAGATGGTGAAAAGTTACAAATAATTCACTTTTTATATTGACGTTCCGTCTCCAAAGTGATATATTTATAACATGAAAGTTAAAAATATATCACATGGAGGAGCGGAATATGAAATCAAATATGAAATCAAAGGTGACTTTAAGGGAACTGGTAGGAACAAAAATTATCTATGCATTGATGCTTGGATGCTATTATTGGATGTGGGCGAGACGGGATTGGCACGGATACTATACGACGATTCAGAATATTGTTTTCATATTCACTATCGTATTTTTTCTGTTGCAGGCAGACCGCATCTATAAGTACAGCAAAGAAGAAAAGGACGAGCTGGCAATCCAGAATTTACGCAGAACAGATGCAATCGGATTGAAAATCATGACAAGTGCGGCGATTGTGGTTGCCTTTGCGTGTGCGGTCGGATTTTTAGACGGAAAGATGGCGGGCTATGCACTTGTGGGGATGATATTCGCATTGGCTGTGATACGGTATATTATTTTTTGTGTGATGGACAGTAAGGGGATTTGATATGGCTCTTAGAACAAGGGTGAAGGAATACAGGGAAAAAGCGGGGATAAAGCAGAATGAGCTTGCGGAGCTGGTGAAGGTAAGGCGTGAGACAATCGTTCATCTGGAAAACGGACGCTACAATCCGTCTCTAAAGCTGGCGATGGATATCGCGAAGGTGTTCCATGTAAGCGTGGAGGAATTGTTTGAGTTTACCGATGACTGAGATTGGGGAGGACGGAAAGGTGAAAATCAGAGAGGTAAGAGACAGACCGATGTCATTGACAGAGCAATTGTTAAAGGTGTGGGAAAGCTCAGTGAGAGCGACGCATCTTTTTTTGTCAGAGGACGAGATTGAAAATATTAAAAAGTATGTGCCGCAGGCATTAAAAGAAATCCCCTGCCTGACTGTCGCGGAAAATGAAGAACAGATACCGGTCGGTTTTATGGGAATTGCAGGGCAGCATCTGGAAATGCTCTTTATTTCTAACGAAGAGAGGGGAAAAGGACTGGGCAGGGAGCTGCTTGAATATGGAATGGAAAAATATTCGGTGAACGACCTGGCTGTGAATGAGCAGAATCCTCTTGCAAAAGGGTTCTATGAGCATATGGGATTTGAAGTTTATAAAAGAACCGAGTGTGATGAACAAGGCAACCCATATCCGCTGTTATATATGAGATTGGGCAGATGACTTCCCAATTGCGGCAGATTGGATGGAAAGGAGAAAATATGTTCAGATATGTACATACAAATATTATTGCGAAAGATTGTCAAAGGCTGATTGAATTTTATAAAGAGGTATTCCATTGCAAGAGCATAGGCGAGACAAGAGATTTACGCGGAGAATGGCTCGACCGGCTGACCGGAATCCCAAACGCACATCTGTTAGGGGAGCATCTTGTCTTGCCGGGTTATGAGAGCAGCCATCCCACTCTTGAAATCTTTTCCTATGACACGGCAGAACCTTCCTGCAATGCCATAAACAGATGCGGAATCGCACATCTTGCGTTTGAAGTGGATGACGTAGAAAAGACTTTGCAGCTCTTACTTCAAAAAGGCGGCAGTCAGGTTGGGGAGCTGGTGCGGACAACGTATGATGATGGAAGGAAAGCCGTTTTTGTCTATGCGGCGGATTGTGAGGGGAATATTATCGAACTGCAGAGCTGGTCATAGGTGAAGAGCATCTGCAGAGCAGAACAGAAAGGAGAACACTCAAAATGAAAAGGATTCCCATGCTGCTGCTTTTAGCAGCGCCATATATTTTTATCGCGGCATGTGCGGCAAAAGGAACGATTGCTTTTCTCACATGGATTTTGCTGTGCGTACTGATTTACCTGCCCAATATGATATATGCGTTTATCCTTCCCAGGATGGGTTATGGGGGCAGGCAGCTTTTATTCTGGAGCCTTTTGCTAAAGGTGATGAATATCCCTGTGTTTGCGATGATAATCTTTTTTGTGCTGCTGTTCAATATTTTTGTCCTGCCGATGGCCCCGTTTCTTATCCTGTTTGACTACACGCTGCTGCTCCCGTCGTCCATGTATGGGGTAAGCGGGCTCATAGCATGTTGCAGGGAGGGGAAACTGTCGAAAAAAGGGCTTGTCATAAATATTATTATGCAGTTTACGTTCTGCCTGGATGTGTTCAGCGCAGTGTACGGCTATGTCAAGGCACGGAAGAAACAGAGTGTTTTGTGAGTATATCAGGCAATTGCGAAACTCTGATTTGCCGGTATCGAATTGTGCAATTTGTATATTCCATAAGCAGACCTTAGTTTACCGTCGGTACTTAGCTGCCGTATTTTGGCAGTTTATGTACCGTTGCGGTAAACTTGGAGCGGGAGTGTGTCTGCGTTGGAATATACAGGCTGCACGATTCGACGCTGGAAATTCGAGTTTCGCAATTGCCTATACAAATTTATCCTGTGACTGGATTGATATCTTTAGTAGTATAACGTGTCATTTGTTCAGAATCAAGTACAAATCTGCCTTCCGTTTTCATTTTCAGACGAAAACGGAAGGCAGCAGTTTCTTCTATATTAATAGAAGAGCTTATAAGGGGAAACTAAACGGTGTCTGCGATTTCTTTTGTGGCTTTGAGGAACTTGTCGATATCATCCGTTCCGTGGCAGTGGAGCGGAGATACGCGGATTGCGCCTTTAAGTCCCAAAGATTCCACGATTCTCTTGGAGTATGGGCTTGTATTCAGCCGCTCGAATACTGTGATGCCGTGCTCTAAGTATTTCTGGGAGAGCTCGGCAAATTCGATGCCCTTGATTCCCATAGCTACAATCAGGTCTTTATAGGTAAGGTCTTCCATATCCACATAGACTTCTGCTTTGTCGATATGTCTGAGCCCCGGAACTTCGTCTGTCCCTTCCAGCAGGCGGTAGAGAAGTGCGCGCTCCTGCAGATGGATGCGGTGCATACCTTCTACATATAAAGTGCGCCGGTCAGTGCTGTCGGTAAAATGTGCGCCGATTTCGCATACATAGTCGATAACTGCCATCATAGCTGCGAAGTTTGCCGGGGTAGGAGTGCCAAGCGCCCACACATGGTCGTCCTTGTGAATCAGCTTGTGGTGGGGCAGCGCGCATACCCGGTCGGATACATAGCAGTAGCCGCAGCCGCGGATGCCGAAGAATTTATATGGCGCAAAGTTTGAAACATCCACACCCCAGTCTTCTACGTCGATGGCAGCGTGGGGCGCATGTTGCACCGCGTCGCTTACAATGTAGATTTCCGGATTGATTTCTTTTGCGCGGCGGGCGATTTCCTTGATGTCCATAATATTTCCGGAAATGTTGGATGCTGCCATGATGCTTAAGAGAACCGTATCTTTGTCCACATATTTCATCACTTCGTCTACGTCAAGCCCGCCGGTTGCCTTGTTGGCGGGAACGACACGGAATTCACGTCCGGTCTGGGTGCAGTAGAATTCAACCGCGTCGTGGGCGGAAGGGTGCTCAAGGGAGGAGGTAACTGCGTTGGTTCCCCATTTTACATTGGTCATGATGGTGCCTACAGCCTGGAACATGGTCTGGGATGCGGAAAGCTCCGTCAGCAGGCCGCCGCTCTTTGCGCCGAACACGGTCTCTAAGATGTCCTTTGTGCCGTCTGCCACATAGTGGGAAAGCTCGTAACCTCTGCCCCTT
>CANOHX010000177.1 GCA_947565885.1 uncultured Lachnospiraceae bacterium | reverse complement strand
AAGCTGCACTACCACCAGGAACATATTCCAGAATTCCTGCGACACTTCCATGGGCATAATCTTTTCCAGCAAAATCATATGGCCCGTACTGCTGACCGGCAGCCACTCTGTAATCCCCTCCACAATACCATAAACCACAGCTTTTAAAATTTCTGTCATAATCACATATTTCCTTTCTGAACTAACTCCGTTATAGTATATCACACCGTGGCAGATTTTAGGAATAAATGTGTTAAGATTTTATCATTACTTTTTCTTAATTTTCTTAAAAAAAAATGAATTTTCCAATTTCCATTGACATTTTCCAGCCTTTTCCTTATTAATAAGATAAGCGTATGTATAAAAGGAGTGAATATTATGAAATTATGGCAACCTTCCAACTGTCCTTATAATATCAGGAAATATCTTTTCTCTTTCCTGCTGCTGCTCTCTGTAATCCTCTGCCTCCCGCAGACCGCTACTGCAGCCAGCAGGCCTAAAAAAGTCACAGGCATCAAATGTGGGACAACCACATCAAACAGCATAAATATCGCATGGACACCCCAAAACGGAGTGACGGGCTACCAGATTTTCCGCTCCACTTCCTACGATGGTCCATTTAAGAAGATTACAAACATCGCCACCGGGAACCAGGCTTTCTGCAATCTCAACCTACAGAGCGGCCGGGAATATTATTACCGCGTCCGTGCCTACCGCGGTTCATCAGTCGGCAAATTTTCCAAAATACTTACAGCGCGCACAAAAGGTGCGGCACAGTCCGCCACTGTCCGCGTATCTGCAAACATACGGAAGCACGCTGGCACAAATTATGACGTCCTCGCCACGCTTTCCCCGGGAACCAAGGTTACCGTAATCTGCGTAACGAATGCGAAATCAGGGACACCATGGAGCCGCATTTCCTATCCCATAAACGGCAGGAGGAAGACCGGCTATATCAGAAGCGACCTGCTGTCCCTCAAAGGACAGTCGTCCCCGAAACGCAAAGGGGTTGTCATTGCCGCCGGCGGACTGCATCTTCGTAGATCTGCCAGCGCCAGAAGCCAGATTATTGCTACGCTGCCCACAAACACAAGCGTCACTATTTTGATGGAAACTGTTGGGGCAGATGGACAGAAATGGTATCAAGTCAATGCAAAATTGGACGGCAAGACCTATAAAGGCTATGTCTCTGCACAATTTATCCGTATTTCCTAAAGCTCACCTATGATTTTCCTATATATAAAGAAGCTGTGCACAACGCTATTACTGTGCACAGCTTCTTATCATCTATCCTACCAGGACACTTGGCAAACCTTGCGCCCTGGGTATTGCTTACGCTTCCACTTCAGATTCTGACTGATATTTCTCCAAAATAATGCGCTGAATGCTGTCTCGTGTCTGAGAATTGATGGGATGAGCGATGTCACGGTATTCCCCGTCCGCCGCTCTTCTGCTGGGCATGGCAATAAAAAGACCCTTCTCGCCTTCTATCACTTTGATATCATGTACCACAAATTCGTCATCAATGGTAATGGAGACCACAGCCCGCATTTTTCCTTCTTTCTCTACTTTACGGATTCGCACATCTGTTATCTTCATAGATCATCGCCCCCTTTGCATTTCCTATTTTTTCTCAGCACTTTCTCTTTATATCACATACCTTTCATTGTGCTCATATACAACCTTGATTCCATCGCCGCCGCTGAAGAACGTATTGGCACGGAGCGTATCGCGGCTCTCAACAATACAGTTCTCAATATGTGTATTATCGCCAATATATACATCGTTCAAAATGATGGAATTCTTAATCGTACAGTTCTTGCCTACGAAAACTTTCTTAAACAGAACGGAGTTCTCTACCTTGCTGTTAATGATACATCCGCTGGATACCAGGCTGTTACGCACATCAGAGCCAACATTATATTTAGCAGGCGGAAGGTCGTCTACCTTGGAGTAAATCTTTGGATCTTCCCGGAAATACTTCCTTACTTCCGGCTTCAGGAAGTCCATATTTGTCTGGTAATAAGACTCTACCGTTGAAATATTGTTCCAGTACTCTTCCATCTTATAACCGTAGATACGTTTCATATTCTTATATCGGATTAAAATGTCGTTGACAAAATCATATCGGTTCTCATCTGCACAACGCTCCAGCATCTCAATCAGCTGCCTCCTGCGGATTACATAAATCCCTGCAGAGATGGTATTGGACTGGGCAATCATCGGCTTCTCTTCAAACTCCACAATCCTTGAATCCTCATTCATCCTTACCACGCCAAAACGGCTGACATCCTCCTCTACCGGCATATCCTTACATACTATAGTAATGTCCGCTTTCTTCTCAATATGGAACTCCAGTACCTTATTATAATCCATCTTATAAACGCAATCTCCCGCTGCAATGATTACATAAGGCTCATGGCTGCGTTTGAGGAAATCTATATTCCGCAACATCGCATCCGCTGTCCCGCGGTACCACCACGCATTATCAGAGGTTACTGTAGGATTAAATACATACAGACCTCCCTGTTTTCTTCCGAAATCCCACCACTTAGAAGAACTTAAATGCTCATTGAGGCTTCTTGCATTATACTGAGTTAAAACTGCCACTCTCTGAATATGTGAATTGCTCATGTTGCTGAGCGCAAAGTCAATACAACGATAGCTTCCGCCTACCGGCATAGCCGCAATAGCTCTCTTATTGGAAAGTTCCTGCATCCTGCTGTTGTTTCCGCCTGCTAATATAATTCCTAACGCCTTCATACTCTGTCACCTGCCTTAATGATTGATTCGCCTCCTGCCAAAAGGCCATCTGGATAGTCTTCTTTCTCTGTCTTACCGGCTATTGCAGTGTTCTTTCCTACTTTAACGCCTGACGGTATCACTGAATTCTCGCCAATGGTCACAAGCCCGAAAGAGTATACGCTCTTATTCAGCTTATTTTCCGCCGGTTCACCAATACCAAGTTCCACATTATTGCCAATGGAAACATTCTCTGCCACAATCGCTTTGTCTATGGTAACGTTATCACCAATTACCGTGTCCTGCATGATAATCGAATCCCGCACCACAGTATTCTTGCCAATCACAACTCCAGCCCCAATCACTGAACCGTATACCTGTCCATATATCTCAGAGCCCTCTCCGATGATACAGCGCTCTGTCACGGCATCGGCTGAGATATACTGCGGCTCAATCGTATCGCTGTTCGTATAAATCTTCCAATATTCCTCATAGAGATTGAATTCCGGTATCAGGTCTATCAGTTCCATGTTTGCTTCCCAGTAAGAACCGAGCGTCCCTACGTCTTTCCAATACCCATTGTACTCATAGGCAAACAGACGGTTGCCTTTCTCCCGGCAATAAGGAATGATATGTTTACCAAAGTCACAGTTACTCTGCTCTGACATGGTAACCAGAGCTTCCCTCAGGACACTCCAGTTGAAAATGTAAATACCCATAGATGCCAGATTACTTCTCGGATTCGCCGGTTTCTCCTCGAACTCGGTAATCTGCTTGTTCTCATCTGTGATAACCAGACCGAAACGGCTTGCCTCTTCCCACGGTACCGGCATAGCTGCAATGGTCACATCCGCATTGTTCTCCTTATGGAAATCCAGCATTACCTCATAATTCATCTTGTAAATATGGTCACCAGAAAGAATCAACACATATTCCGGCTGGTAACTGTCAATATAATTCAGGTTCTGGTAAATCGCATTCGCTGTGCCTGTATACCACTCGCTGTTATCGCTCTTCTCATATGGAGGCAATACTGTCACCCCGCCATGATTGCGATCCAAATCCCAAGGAATACCGATACCAATATGGGTATTTAACCGTAATGGCTGATACTGCGTCAGCACTCCCACCGTATCTATCCCTGAATTCACGCAATTACTTAATGGAAAATCAATAATCCGGTACTTACCACCAAATGCAACTGCCGGTTTCGCAACATCAGAAGTCAAAACTCCAAGTCTGCTTCCTTGACCACCTGCTAAAAGCATGGCTATCATTTCTTTACGAATCATGTCTCTCACCTCTCGTCAATTGATTTCATATTACTGAGTGTTCATATTATACCACAAAAGATTCATTTAGTACACATATTTCACAATTTTTTTGCTTAATTTTTCATAATTTTGTTGATTTGCACAAGATTTTTCCCACAAATTTACACCAGGCGCATCCTGATACGCTTGCTGCCAAAGAAAGCAAGCCCTTTTCGCAGCAAAACTGCAGATATTACTTGCAAATCTGAAAACTCAAACCATTTTCAATTTGCAAAATGCCCACTGTTGGTATAGAATAATAGTAATAATTATTAGAACATAGGGCAGGTAAAATAAATGTACAGAGTTAACTTTGATAAACCTATTCATCTCCACTTTATTGGTATCGGCGGCATCAGCATGAGCGGTCTTGCCGAAATCTTACTAAAAGAAAATTTTCACATCTCAGGCTCAGACTCTAAAGAGTCAAAACTGACAGAGAAGCTTACGTCTCTGGGTGCGGAGATATACTATGGCCAGCGCGCCTCCAATATTAAGGAAGGAACCGACGCGGTTGTATACACGGCAGCCATCCATCCAGACAACCCAGAACTAAAAGCCGCCTTAGAAAGCGAAATCCCCATTCTCACACGTGCAGAGCTGCTGGGACAGATTATGGATAATTACAAACAGTCCATCGCCGTATCCGGTACGCATGGAAAAACAACCACAACCTCCATGATCACCCATATCCTTTTACAGGCCTGCTGCGACCCCACAGTCTCAGTAGGAGGGATCTTAAAATCCATCAATGGAAATATCCGGGTAGGCAAATCAGAAGTCTTCCTCACCGAAGCCTGTGAATACACGAACAGTTTTCTGAATTTCCGCCCCAAATACGCCCTTATATTAAATATAGAAGAAGACCATATGGATTTCTTCAAAGACCTTGACGATATCCGCTGCTCTTTCCGCAGGTTTGCGGGCAACGTCCCCTCACACGGCACGGTAATCATCAGCGGTGAAATTGAAAACTGGCAGAAGATTGCCGAAGGCTTGGACTGCCAGATTATCACCTATGGCCTTAATTCCTCCGATTCATATTATGCGGATAATATAACTTTTAATACAAGCGGGTGCGGAAACTTTACATTGATGCATGACCGCGATGAACTCGGAACAATTTCCATGAATGTGCCAGGTCGGCATAATGTCAGCAATGCCGTGGCAGCCTGTGCGCTGGCATTGGAAATGAACATCCCTTTCGCACACATCCAGGCAGCGCTGGCACATTTCGGCGGCACGGCAAGGCGTTTTGAGTACAAAGGCATGCTGGGCCAGATTACCATTGTGGATGATTACGCACACCATCCCACAGAGATTGCCGCAACTCTGACGTCTGCAAAAAACTGTGGGCATAACCGCATCATCTGCGTTTTCCAGCCCCATACTTATACAAGGACAAAAGCATTCCTTTCAGAGTTTGCCAAATCACTGTCATTGGCAGATATTGTTGTGCTCGCAGATATCTACGCTGCAAGGGAACAGAACACCATCGGCATCAGCTCCCTAAACCTGCAGAAAGAGTTACAAAATTTAGGCAGTGAATGCTATTATTTTCCATCATTTGACGAAATTGAAAATTTTCTTTTAAAAAACTGTATCAACGGTGACTTGTTGATAACTATGGGAGCCGGAGACATCGTCCAGGTAGGGGAACATCTCTTAGGGAAATAGTTATCCACATTATCCACATTCCAATTGGGGATAACCTCCATTTGGGAATGTGGATTTTTTAGTTTACATAATATTTCTTTCCACATTTTCAGGCGCCTTGGCTTTTTTCTGGAATACTCTAGGATTTCACCTGCCGCCCACTTATTTTTCCACTGAATTATCCACATTATCCACAATTTCCACATTCGCCCAATGCCTTGATTTTACTGGAATTTCAGGAAAATTTTCACTTCTCAATTTGATCTTTATGTGCTATACTGTATTCCACAAAAGGACGAACAAGTACGCTCCATATAGTATTTGAATTTTCATTTTTTGTACCAAAAGGTCTTGCTGCCTATGGCAGCAGAGACATCTTGCATAAAAAGCGTCTGGAAAGCTAGCTTTCCATAGCGCTTTTATATGCAAGGTGTTT
>CANOHX010000176.1 GCA_947565885.1 uncultured Lachnospiraceae bacterium | reverse complement strand
CCTGACCCGGCTTCTTCCGTCTTTGCGCCTGACCCGGCTTCTTCCGTCTTTGCACCTGACCCGGCTTCTTCCGTCTTTGCACCTGACCCATCCAAGCTTCCCGCATCATTTCCCCCGCCCCCTATCGGCTTCTGAGGCTGGGGAGCGGCAGTTACCTGCGGTTGCTGGAGGTTTCCACCCCCCGGCAGCGCTACATTGTTCCCATTATCATTTTTATGCTCAGCTACTTTTTTCAATTCTTCCTCTTGCATTTCCCACACCTCTCTTCCAACGTCTCTCCTAATTCAGAACTTCTCAATCACTGTCTCTATCTCCTCCGTATCCGCAAGCTTGTAATATTTGTCGCAGCGGTACAGGTATTCTTTTGCTGCCTTATCCTTACGGTGCTGTTTCAGAACCTCCACAAAGACCAGGCGCGCCTCATAAAACTTCTTCGCCACAAACAAATCCACGCCCTTTTCAAACAGGGACTTTGTCAAATCCTTATAATAAAATTCCTCCTCAGCATCCCCATCGTAGACATCGTAGACGCGCTCATAGGCATTGTTTGCGGCGAGATAAATATTGCCAAGATACCTGGCGTGGTAATGCTCCTCAAAATCAGCTATCTGCTCATAGACCAGATGCGTAATAAGGATATGCGCGCCATATTTATCGCCCTTTAAACGCAGCTCTTTCGCCAAATCAGAATGGGCGGAAATTGTCGTGACCTCCATGCGCTGCTCATGCCCAATCACGCCAATCATCACACGCCCATAGCTGATGGCAATCGTCCTGCCATTGCCCGGCATCTGCTCTTCTAACAGACGCTGGATGTCGATAGCTGCATCCAATGCCTCCCCGCTGCTGACTGTAAAAAACGCAGACAGCCCGGTATCTTCAAAATGCTCCACCACGCCATGATGGCTGTTAATCGGTTCTACAAGCATAGACAGCACACGGTTGATATCCTTATACACCTGTTCTGCTGAGAAAGCTGCGCTCTGTTTGGGATAATCAAGCGCATGTAAGGAAAGTATCGTAAATTCTCCCTGTATCTCATCGCCAAGTTCCACGTCCTGAATAGATTCCTTGCCCAGCAAGTCAATGATTTTCGCCGGGATGAACTTATAATAACCGTCTGACATGCCCTTGATATCCTGCACATAATTGGCAATCTCCAACGACATCTGGTTAAATGCCGCTGAGATATCCGCCACCTCATCATGACCGTGCACGGCAACCGTCACGCCAAGATTGCCCTCTGCCAACGTAGCCGCACAGCGTTTCAGCTCCTTTAACGGCTTTAGGAAAATATAGAGAATCACCAGCAATATTACCGTAAGGATGAGCAGCATCGTGGAGGAAGCATTTTTCAGATTCCACTGATAATACCAAATCTGGTAATCCAATACATTACCATCCGCAGAAATGGCAAGGACCCCATATTTTGTACCATCATTCAGGACAATCGGCACAAACCGGTTATTGCGTTTCCCTTCCTGACCCTCATCGCTTTTATCCACAACCTCTGACATTTCATACGCCTGATAGATCGCCTCCGACATTTCCTGTGCGTATACCCATTCCACCGGGACGCCGCTATATTCGGACATAGACTCACTGACATACAGATGCCCTCCTTCATCCGCCGCAAAAACACTGTAGACATACATGGAAAGCCCGCCAATGTTCTCTCCCCCATTGAGGTCTGCACAGCTTATCTTAAGCGCCCTTTTCCCGGACGGAAAATCTTCGGCATCCATCTCAATGTTGCGCACAATATCCTCCTTGAGAATCTTCCCCATCGCCGACAGCGCAAACGTCTGGTTGCACTCCAATTGCTGGCGCATGGACAGCTCAATCCAGCTTTCCAGAAAAATATCCATAGCTAAAAGCCCCATAAGGAAAATAACGCCAAGCCGGAGTAAAATTGTCTGAAAATGGTACTTTACGCGCAGTACCCAGATAACGCACCAAACTGCCGTTATTTGGATAATCTCAAAATACACCCAAAACATCCGGCGCACCACTGTTGGGGCTGTCAGGAAGACAAGGTCAATATCTTGGTGTTGTCCATCCTGATAAGAACAAACCAAACCCATTTCCTCGGTTTCTTCCACGCCTGCACAGAAACCGGACTGCGTACAGTCGGGGCTGTGAAACGTCTGGAATGTAAAATCCGCATCATTTTTCCTGATTTCTTCCGCTACAAATAATGGCCTGGACGTCCTGTCTGCCAAATCAATCATACGGATGCATTCTTCTTGATAATCAAGGACATATGCATGTTTCCCATCATCGGAGAGGCTTTTGAAGACACCTGGCTTCCCGGAAATGCCCTCGATTTGCAGACGGTGTTTTGCCCCCACTTCCTTGGCATACACCTCCCCTACATAGTCCATCCATAATAAAATATGTTCATCACTGAGGAAAAATTGGGTGTTCAGATACGGATATTTCAGCTTTACCTTATCCAACACCTGCCGTTCCCCCTGAGAAGTCAGTTCCCTCAGTTCCGCTTTTGCCGAGCCTTTCTCCACTTCAGGCATGCGGATATAATAAAGCCTGTCATCCTGTATACGCGAAATGTCAATCATACTGGACGATAAAACATCTTCCGTCAGGTCATATTCCGTTTCTATCAGCTTTCCATGTGCGAAATCGCATTTATACACCTTACAGTTTACATCGTTCCAAGATTCCACGTCCGTCTCCGCAACCAACGCATAGGCCTCGCCGTCACTGTCAAAAAAGATTTGCCGTACCGTCCGGTACTGCTCCTTGACATGGCGTTTGCAGACAATCATCTTCCCATTGCCCCCACTCGGGTCTGAACGGATAATTTTCAAATCATCGCCTTCCCCGCGGTCCACGAAATAGAGATAGCCATCCTGAAGATGTATCTGCTCAATATAACTCAAATCCACAATACTGCCATACACAGTAGCCATAATCATAGCGATAAACGAGACAGACAAAATAATGCATAAACCAATCAAACCTTTCTTGCCCATACCGCCAAAATTTTTCTTCTTTTCCATATTAGTTTTCCTCGGATTCAAACTCTGTCCAGGCTTTGAAGCTGCGCCTATGACAACCTATCTTTCTATAACTGCACGGTCTGGCAGCCGGAATTTGTAAACTGTATCATTCCCCCATAAGCACAGGTGAGCTTACACTGGTCATTGACTGCCGGCTTGCCCCCGACCAACACCTGTGGGACGCCCGGCGCCCAGGGACCTGCCGGAACCGGCGTACAGGGCATAGGGGTCAGCACCCCCATAGCTGCTGCCGTTGCTGCTGCCACTGTAGGATTTGCCATGCTCTGGCACATCCCAAAAGGCGTAATATTTACAAAAGGCACGTTATCTGCAATTGTTGCCAGCGGCATTGCCGACATGGTCTTTGCTGTTGGCAGCACATTTAACACCGAGGGCGCCATGCCAAAGGTACAAGTCATGGAAGCCCCGCCCGTCACACATAATCCCATTTTTGTCTCCTCCTATCAAATATAATTTTCTTTGGCTCGAATAATCTCTGTTTCCCCGGACTTCTCCTTACCCGCATTTTCATAAGTATAATAAAGCAGGCATTTCTCCTCAGGAAGTTCCCGCAACAGTAAATAAAACTGGCCATGCTCATCTGCTGCCGTCTCCTGGGCAGGATAAATCAGGGTATCTTTCTTCTTGTAAGCACATGCCAACGGCTGTCCGAGAGAATAAACCTCCGTGCCTTCATTGAGATTTTTCATTTGAAAATACTCCCCTGTCTTCTTCTGCTTTTCCTGAATATGCCAGAGCACGTTTTTCGCCCCACCCTTTAGATAAAGGGAAATTTCTGCTTCCCCCTTTTTATAATCACTGGTAAGGCGGCAGCTTTGGCTCTCGTCTTTAACATAACACCTTAAGATGCTCCCCGGCGCTGCCTTTCCCCGGACTGCCGTGCAGCCAGACCGCTGGGGATAGGAGGGGGACGGATACATCAATACCTCTTCCACTTCCTCTCCGCCGTCCACGGTCAGGCAAATGCTCCTGCACTGGTAAATGGGGGAATCTGCTTCTATTTCAAACTGCAGACCGACAACATCCAGAAACAGGAAATATCCATTGCTTTTCCTCTCCACTCTGCCTCCTGACAGGGAGCGGAGCCGGACAGCGGATGACACCGGCTCACCGGTAAATGCATCCCTTAAAAGGAGCGCCTTCGACAGGCGTATCTTTGTCTCATGCAATACCATATTATGTATCCTTTCCTGCAAAACGGTAGCTGATTTCCTGTACTCGTTTTACTGACTTCTTTCTTGTAGACTGGATTTCCACAGGACCCGCCGTATAGAAGAGGGAGGTCTTATACGCCGCATTGGGCACGGTCCAAATCCTTGCTTTCTCCTCCATCTCCAAATCCTGCATCTGAATGCGGATATTGCCAGCGCCCGATTCCCCAGTCGGCAGGAAAGTTTCCGGCTCTATCGCCGCTTTATCCCGGAATGCCTGGATAATCCTGCCAAAAATCTGGTGTTCCTGCTCAGCACGGTATTTCAAATCACTCTGCAGATAGAGCGTAACCATGTAATACAAAGTCAGGTAAGTGGACGGATAACGCTGGGCATTTCTGCCCACATTCGTCATCTCATGCGCTTGAATGGAATTATCTTCTTTGATATCATAAAGCCAAATTCCTACTGCATAGTCCCCATGGTCCTCAGGGGAACAGAGCCCAATCTGGTCGGGGCTGTTCAGCAGTTCTGGAATCAGCGCCTCTTTTAACAGCGTTACCATGCCATTGCCCGTATCTGCAATCTTCGTATAATCTGACATCTCTTTCCTCCTGGTACAACAGGATTGACCTGTTTTGCCTATGGTATACTCTCCTGCCTTGACAGGTAGGCTTCTTCGTCTTCCATCTCTATCATCCGTTCCGCTTTCGTGAGTACGCCATTACGGAACTCCCCGGCTTCTAGGACTTCTCCGGTAGATGCCGCATAACGGACGCCGCGCCCATAATATACGCCGTTCAAGAAACTCCCTTTATAGAGCAGGTTTCCATTCTCGTCCCACAGCTTTCCCTGTCCATAATACTTCCCCTTGAGGAATCCTCCATCGTAAATCAAAATTCCATTAGGGATATGGTAGAGCTTTCCGGTTCCGCTGTAATTTCCCTGATAAAATTCCCCTTCATAGACGAGCTGACCTGTCTCTGCATCCGTCAGTTTTCCTTCCCCCTGGTACAGACCAGCCACGAAACTACCGTCATAGATTACGACTCCTTTGTCCACATCATAGAGTTTTCCAGTGCCATCGTATTGGTCTGCTTTAAAGGTGCCATCATAGACAAGCTGCCCTTTGTCATTGTAAGCTTTGCCGATGCCCTCTTTCTTGCCCTCAGCAAATGCCCCATCATAGACGAGTTTCCCGGATTCATCATAGGTCTTCCCTTTTCCCTCATACTCGCCATCCACAAAACCTCCCTCATAGACGGGAATGCCGTTTTCATACAGCTTGCCATCCCCTTCGTATTCGCCTTTTACAAAATCCCCCTCAAAGATGGTATTGCCATCCATATCGTAAGCAGTGCCAACGCCTTCCTTTTCCCCATTTACAAAGCTTCCTTCATAAATGAGGATACTTTCTGGCGCTTCACTTTCCTGGGCATCTCCGGCTGCTTCTCCGGCTTCCTGGGCATCCCCGGCTGTTCCATCTGCGTTTCCGCTTCCTGTTCCTGCGCTGCTATCGCTTCCCCCGGCTGCGTTCCCACCCCCGGCTGCATTTCCATTCCCTCCGGCTTCCCCGGCATTGGCAGAATCTGCGTCTTGGGCTGTTCCATCCGCATTTCCATTTCCTCCGGCTTCCCCGGCATTGGCAGAATCTGCTCCTTGGGCTGTTCCATCCGCGGTTCCGCTTCCGGCTCCTGCGCTACTATCGCTTCCCCCGGCTGTGCTTCCTCCTCCGGCTGTGCTTCCGCTTCCCCCGGCTGACATTCCTGCGCTACTATCGCTTCCTCCGGCTGTGCTTCCCCCGGCTGCATTCCCGCCTCCGGCTGCGCTTCCGCTTCCCCCGGCTGACGTTCCTGCGCTACTATCGCTTCCTCCTCCGGCTGCATTTCCGCCCCCGGCTGTGCTTCCGCTTCCTCCGGCTGCATTTCCGCCGCCCCCGGCTGCATTCCCGCCTCCGGCTGCATTTCCGCCGCCCCCGGCTGTGCTTCCGCCTCCTCCGGCTGCGTTCCCACTTCCTGTTCCTGTGCTACTATCACTTCCTCCGGCTGCGCTT
>CANOHX010000175.1 GCA_947565885.1 uncultured Lachnospiraceae bacterium | reverse complement strand
GTTTTGGAAGTAAAGGACCTATGTAAAACATATATCGTAAATAAAAGGCAGAACAATGTACTGAAAAATGTCAGTTTCAGCATCGCGGAAGGGGAGATGGCGGCAGTCATGGGACCGTCCGGTTCCGGGAAATCCACACTCTTATATACCGTATCCGGGATGGATGATGTGACGGCGGGAAAAGTGGATTTCTGTGGGAAAGACATTGCGAAGCTTTCGGCGCGTGAACTGGCAGACCTCCGCCTGGACGAGATGGGCTTTATTTTTCAGCAGATGTATATGCTGAAGAATCTCACAGTGCTCGATAACATCATCCTCCCGGCCTGCCAGTCCAGGAAAGTCAGGGAGGGCCGCAAGGAGACCATGCGCCGGGGACAGGAACTTATGCGCAAGCTTGGCATTGCCGAGATAGCCGACAACGATATCAATGAGGTGTCCGGCGGACAGCTTCAGCGCGCCTGTATCTGCAGGAGCATGATGAATAAGCCGAAAATGATATTTGCCGACGAACCGACCGGGGCGCTGAACCGCCGTTCCTCGGATGAAGTTATGGAAGAACTGGCGAAAATAAATTCTGAGGGCACGACCGTCATGCTGGTTACCCATGACGTCAAGGTTGCAGCAAAATGTACGCGGGTATTCTATATCGTTGACGGAAATATACAAGGAGAGTATAATCTGGACAGATATGCCTCAGCCACACAGCTGCGCGAACGGGAGCGCGCCCTCAACAACTGGCTGATGGAAATGGGCTGGTAAGTTTATATTGGCTGATGGAAATGGGCTGGTAAGTTTGTAATGGCGGTTGGATTTGGGCTGGTAAGCATTATGGGAGGTGTCGGAGCATGACAGACATTTTAATTGTAGAAGATAACAAAGAACTGGCAGGGCTGCTCTGTGATTTCCTGCGTGCGGAAGGGTATATTGTATCGGTTGCAGGGGATGGGGAAAAGGCATTGTCCTTGTATGAGCGGTACGGCGCGAAGCTTCTGCTGGTCGATGTGATGCTGCCGGGATTGGATGGTTTCGCCATATGCGCCAAAATCCGGGAGCAGAGCAACACGCCGCTTCTGATTGTGAGCGCAAAGACTACGAAAGACGACAAATTGAATGGGCTTCTTCTGGGCGCGGACGATTATATTGAGAAACCTTATGACATTGACATTCTGCTGGCTAAAATCAAAGGGATTTTCAAGAGGAGGTATTCGCTGGATGAGATTTCAGAGGGCAGCCTTACCCTGAATAAAGAGAGCAGGACGGCATACAAAGACGGCGAGCTTTTGGAAATGACCGCCAAAGAATTTGACTTGCTGCTCCTGCTGGTTGAGAATAAAGGAAAGACCCTGCATAAGGACTACCTGTTTCGCGAGGTCTGGGGCAGCGACAGTTTTTCTGAGCCGCAGACGCTGACAGTGCATGTCAAATGGCTGCGGCAGAAGATAGAAGACAATCCGAAAAAGCCGCAGAGGCTCCTTACTGTCTGGGGCGTGGGGTACAAGTTCGTATGAAAGATTTCCGTAAAATTTTTGCAGCAGCTATTATGGCGGCGCTTGCCATTGTTGTGGCAGCAAATATCATACTGGCATCTGGGGAAAAGCATGGCGGCAGACCGTATGTTGTGGAGATTGACAGGCTTGCCCATGCAATAGAGGCGGATGGATTCGATAGTCTTGCTCTCTCTTCCTGCCAATACGTTATAAATGTCGTATGTTTTGCGGGACAGGTTCCGGACGCTGGTTTCTATGAGGAAGCGGAATGTGATTACCAGGTCAGGGAGATAGGGGGCAGAGTTTACCGCTTTGATTACGTGTATGAGGGAAAGCAGGGGCAGCAAAGGATAGTTTTTGCCGTAAACCTTATCCTGGCGGCGATGTCGCTGCTCCTTTTGGGCATGTTGCTGTTTGTGCAGCGGAAAATATTAAAGCCTTTTGCAGAATTGAGCGAGCTGCCATACGAACTGTCCAAGGGAAATCTGACTGTGCCGATTAAAGAGAATAAATACCGTTTTTTCGGCAGATTTGTCTGGGGGCTGAATATGCTGCGGGAAAATTCTGAACAGCATAGGCAGAGGGAACTGTCTTTGCTGCGGGAGAAAAAGACGCTTGTGATTTCCCTTTCCCATGATATCAAGACGCCGTTATCAGCTATCAAGCTGTATGCCAAGGCTCTGGCCAAGGATCTGTACAGTGAGAAAGGAAAGCAGCTTGAGATATATGGCAGCATAGGCGAAAAAGCGGATGAGATTGAACGCTTCCTCTCGCAGATTATAGAAGCGTCGAGCGAGGATTTCCTGGATTTTGAGGTGAAGCAGGGGGAGTTTTACCTGTCGGAGCTGGTCAATGCCATTTCCTCCTATTACCAGGATAAGTTAGAAATTATGAAGATAGGCTTTTTTGTGGGTGAATATGCGGACTGCATGCTCAAAGGCGATTTGGACAGGAGCGTGGAGGTCGTGCAGAATATCGTGGAGAATGCAGCCAAATATGGAGATGGGCAGGAGATTGCAATTTCATTTTCCGAGGAGGAGGGCTGTAGGCTGGTAACCGTCAGGAATACGGGCTGTACGCTGCCGCAGACGGAACTGCCGCATATTTTTGAGAGTTTTATCCGCGGCACGAACGCAGATGGCATAAGCGGCAGCGGCCTGGGACTCTACATCTGCCGACAGCTTATGCATCAAATGCAGGGAGAGATTTATGCAAAGATAAAGGAGGGACAGATGTATGTGACGGTGATTTTTTCGAGTTGACAGATTCGTCAGTCCTGTGGTAGAATGGCTTTAGTTTTTTGAAGGAGAGGTGAAAAGATGAGAATATAATCGACTTTTGAACGCATGAACATTTTGGATGGTATAAGAGAGGAATCTTGTACTTTATTGCCATGCTGCCAGAAGTGGATTATGTTCTCATAACCTCTCTTTTTGTGTGCCAGGATATCTGCCGCGGGACAACGTCTGCGCTGGCATAATCCTGACTTGAGGTTATGGTATGTAATGGGACTGTTTGGCAGCAAATGGTTCCGTTTTTTTATCTAGGAAAGACCTTGTCACGCTAAAGCGTGAAAGTGTCTTTCTATAAGATAAAAATAATATGCGCACTCGTGCGAAAGGAGGGATGGATATGGCGCAGATAAATGTAAATAACCTTACCTTTTCCTACGAAGGAAGATTTGACAATATTTTTGAAGATGTATCTTTTTCCATTGATACGGACTGGAAGCTGGGATTTCTCGGGCGCAATGGGAAAGGGAAGACGACTTTCCTCAACCTGCTTCTGGGGAAGTACCAATATAACGGAAGCATTGCGGCCTCGGCAGTTTTTGATTATTTTCCGTATCCTTTATCAAAGGGGCAGATGCAGCGTGCTTTGGCAGATTTTTTAGAAGAAATAAAGCCGCAATGTGAACTGTGGCGCGTTATCTGTGAATTGGAGCAGTTATGTGAAAGTGCAGAAATCCTCTGCCGTCCGTTCGTGACGCTGAGTCCCGGCGAACGCACAAAAGCCCTGCTGTCGGTTTTGTTTTCCGGGGAGAATGACTTCCTGCTGATAGACGAACCCACGAACCATCTGGACGAGCGGGCAAGGGAAGATGTGAAGCGATACCTGTCTTCCAAGAAAGGGTTCCTGCTCGTGTCGCATGACAGGGACTTGCTGGACAGCTGTATCGACCATGTCCTCGTGCTGAACAGGAAAAGCATAGAGGTACAGCGGGGCAACTTTTCCAGCTGGTGGGAAAATAAGCAGCGGAAGGATCAGTTTGCGAAAGCGCAGAATGATAAGCAACGCAAGGAAATCGGCAGGTTGAGACAGGCTGTTTCCCAATCTGGCGCTTGGGCAGATAAAAATGAGGGCACAAAGATAGGCTATGACCCCATAAAAGAGCATGACCGTCCAACGAGGGCATACATTGGAGGCAAGACAAAAAAGATGCAGAGACGGGTCCGGCAGCTTCAGAACCGCATAAACCATGAAATAGAGGAAAAAGAAGGGCTTCTGGCAGACCTGGAGCAGCCGGTGGATCTGAAAATCGTGCCGCTTGTGCATCACAAAGAAACGCTGATAGAAGCCAGGGATTATGCCCTGCGCTATGAGGGCGGCAAAGAGCCGCTTTTTACCGACCTGACGTTTGCCATTGCCAGGGGGCAGCGGATTGCCCTGCATGGCAGGAATGGGTGTGGGAAATCTACGCTTATCAAAATGATTCTGCAGAAAGCAGGCTATGCCCAGGCAGATTTGCCCATTGCAGAATCGGGCACATGTAGGGCGGCAGCGGGGCTGGTGGTTTCCTATGTGAATCAGGATACTTCCATGTTGGAGGGCGGCATTTCCAGATTCTGCCTCAGGCATTCCCTGGATGAAAGCCTGTTTTGCGCTGTGCTCAGGCAGCTTGATATGGAACGTGCGCAGTTTGTGAAGAATATGGAAGATTATTCAGAGGGGCAGAAGAAGAAAATACTGCTTGCCGCCAGTTTGCTCACGCCGGCGCATCTGTATATCTGGGACGAACCCCTGAACTATATTGATGTGTTCTCCAGAATGCAGATAGAAAGGCTGCTCCTGCAGTACCGGCCAACGATGCTTTTTGTGGAGCATGACACAAGATTTCGGGAAGAGATAGCTACGGCAGTGGTGGAGATGTAGGGAAGTGAACAATTACGATGAATGTATAAAAGTCCATGGGACTTGTTGACAAAGGAAAACGGTGGTGGTAAACTTTATATTGTCTTAAAAATTTAGAAAGGAAGAAAGGGAGAGACGTATGAAGAACTTTTTTAAAGTAGCAAAAGTAGGCTTAATGGTTATGGTGTGCGCCCTGTTTCTGGGGATAGGGATTAAGGCAGATGCAGCGCTTGGCAAGGTTGCGAATTTGGAGCAGACAGCTGATGGCGCGGATGCCCAAGCTTCTGGTAAGTGTGCGGTAAAGATACAGTGGACAGCTCTGCAGGGGGTAGATGGATATGTAGTAGAGTATTGTGAGTCGGGCAAGAATTTTACAGGCAGCACCTATATGAATGGAGCGACAACGAAGAATGCAGTGACAATAGGCGGGCTTTCAGCAGGAACCTCTTATGATATGAAAGTTACGGCAGTGACGCTTGATGCAACGGGGCAAATTGCAGAGCAGGGTGCTGCTTCGGATGTAGTTGAAGTTGTTACAGCTCCCTCCGCAACAGTTACTACACTGAAGCAGAGCGGCGCTCAGTCTAAGAAATTCACGGTTTCCTGGACGAAAGTTCCGGGAGCGAATGTTTATAATATCGGTTATCGATTATATGGAAGCCAAGGGGAATGGAGTGATGTTACAACCCCCAATGATGTGGATAATTGTACGGTTTCTGTAGCTGCAGATACGAATTACGAGGTGCTTATTGCACCGGCAAGGAAGAGCAGCAGCAAGAACAGCAAAGGGGAGCAATATATTGCGTACGGTTCAGATTCGTCGAAGATTCTTGCCTCCAGTCTGCCGAAGAAGATTACCAAAGTAAAGTTCATTACCAGCGGCAGCAGCTCAGACCCTAAGGCTGGGATTGCAGATTTTTCCTGGAATCCAAGCAATGCGGCAGACGGCTATGAATATACTATCTATGGAAACAATGGGAAGAAGCTGACAACTAAGACTGTCGTTGCCAGCAATCCGAAGAGCCATGTAACAATTAACAACAAAAAGTTAAAGAATGCTAATCAGTTTATGAAGATTAGGGTCAGGGGCTATCTCAAATTAGGTAACAAGAAAGTATATGGACCATATTCTGACTACTGCTGGTTTGCAAAATATCCGTTGAGCGTCAAAGGAAGCATTGTCAACAAATCAAGCATCTCAGACGGATACAGGATTTCCTGGAAGAAGATGAAAGGAGCCAAGAACTATACCGTATACATTGCCATGGGCAGTGGCAGCTTTAAGAAAGCAGGGACTACCACAGGCACCAGCTTTGTGCTTAAAAGTTGTGGAAGCGCTCCGCTTGCCACCTATACGACTTACCGCTATAGAGTAGTGGCAAATAAGAAAGCAGGAAAGAAAACAGTCAAGAGCGACAGTACCTGGAGTTCAACGTTCCGCCTGACTACTACATATTATTACTATTAAAGAGCATAGTCTCCCCAGTCAAGTGTTTTGGCTGGGGAGGTTTTTCTAAAAATTAAATAAAAAAGTGTTGACAAATCCAATGAATCTATATATAATAGCTATTGTGAGTTTTGCAGAACAGATATTTCATATCAGGGCTGCAGAATGGTATAGCTGCAGGAGTGGCGGAATT
>CANOHX010000174.1 GCA_947565885.1 uncultured Lachnospiraceae bacterium | reverse complement strand
AGGTCATTTGGTCCCTCCTTAGGTCAAAGCACGTCCGCAAAATGCACTTTCAGCCGCCGGAATACCGTCACGCCCACAAAACAGATTACTGCCGTAAAACACCAAAAATACAAGGTCATCCATGGATGCTCGAAAAACCATACTTTGTCAATCAAAGCCTCCCGGTAACCCTGTACAATATAAAAAAACGGATTCAGTTCTATCACAACCAGCACCGCATGCGGTATTTTCTCCTGCATATCTGACAGCTTCCACATAATCGGCGTTGCCCAGATACCCACCTGCAAGGCAATATTCACTATCTGCCTGACATCGGGGAAAAATACGGACACCGCAGAGGTAAGGTAGCTGATGCCCAACGCCAGCAGCAGTACGCCAAAACTGTAATAAATGACCTGCAATATATAAAAATCAGGAAAAAAACCGTAACATAAAAACAGCACGAGCATAAATGCCACAAAGAACACGTGCACGAAAATAGAAGAAAATATTTTGATTACCGGCAAAATGTCAATGTTAAACATCACTTTCTTTACCAGGTAATTGTATTCCATCAGCACGGCAGTCCCGGCGCTGACGCAGTCCGAAAAGAAAAACCAGGGCACAATCCCCGCCACCAGCCATAATACATAGGGCAAAGGCAGTTCCCCACGGATGGACGCCGTAGCCCCAATCGCCAGTTCAAACACGAACCAGTAAATCAGTACCGTGATTACCGGCTGCACAAACGCCCATACCGTGCCCAGATAGGAGCCGGCAAACTTTGTCTTGAAATCGTTCTTCGCCAGGCTCCTAATCAGCGTGCGGTTCTCTATCAGTTCTAACACAATACTCTTAGATTTTGGTTTCATACGTCGTCTTACTTCCCTGTGGTGACTTTCTTACTTTTGCTCCATTTCCCATAAATCTTCGCCTTTGTGGAATCCAGTTTATAGGCGCGCACCTGCACATAATACCTGGTTCCTGCCTTAAGGCCGGAAATCGTCTTCTTTGCCGATGAAGTCTGTACTTTTTTCGCAGACTTCATGCTGGACTTCTTAGAATAACGGATTTGATAGCCCTTGGCATCGCTGACCTTGCGGATGGTAACCTCAAGTTTCCTGCTTCCACGCTTTTTCAGCTTTTTGATAGAGGCACTCTTTACCTTCACCTTGGTCCATTTGGCATAGAGCGTCATATTCCCTGTCACCTTATTGCTGAAATCCCATTTAGCCGTACAGGATGGGTTGCTATACCAGCCCATAAACTGGTAATCTTTTTTCTTCGGGTTATCAGGTTTTTTTACTGCATCCTGTGGCCACACTTTCAGTGAAGAAACCTTGTTACCCCCATTTGTATCGAACTTGACAGTATACTGCCTGCCCTTAACTGCTGCAGCTGCAACTTCGCTGTCTTTCACGCCATCGCACACGGCAATTGCTTTTACTGTTACATCCGAATTCATCAGAAGAGGTTCTGTATAATGATAACTTCTGCTAAAAGAAGCAGAAGGTTCACTATTATCTGTCGTATAATAGATATCTGCTCCCGGCGTTTTCGAACTAAGAGTCACCCTCACGCCTTTGGATGTCCTGTTCTGCGTTATCTCCGGCGCTGCCGCAGCCTGGTCTGGCACATACGCCGTCCCCACCTGGTCCCGCGTAGAACCCATGTCCCTGCTGCATTTGGGAAGCAGCCCCCGATAAAGAGATTCCGCCGTGTGAAAGCCTAATTTATCCATGGGACCGGTAAACGTTGCTTCACTAAGTCCAAACCAGATATACTGCAGCTCAAGCCCAAACTCTCCATCGAGATCGTCCCAGGTACAGTCCACATAATACCAGGTATCGTTCAGGCATACTGCATTCCAGGCATGGCCTTCCACAATTGGATTTCCAAAGAAATCATAACCCATGACCTTGCGGCTGGTAACGCCTACCACGTCTATCCCCACACTGTTCATGAGGATTTCAAACGCTTTCGTGTATCCTGCGCAGACCGTGTAGGAATCACAAAATACGCTATACGCGCTCTGATGGTACAAGGTATTGGGGATATCCGAATCATATTCATCGTCATACTGCACTTTCTTGATAATCAGGTCATGGGCAATCTGCGCTTTCTCCAAATCCGTTGCCCCTTTTTCAACCTGCTTTTTCATCTCATTGATGTTTGCTTTCATCTTCTGCGTCTCTGCCTTCCTGGTCGAGCCATTGGCAAACTTATCATAAAAGACCGGCGTCAGTGACTTGCTGCTGCGCAGATAAGAACTATCCAGGAAATAATACTGCGGATTGGCATAAAGAAACATCAGGTACACATTGCTCGCTTTGTTGGATGTCAGTCCCAGGGTCAGAAATTCTATCCCCAAAGATGCATAGCAGGAAGTTTTCCCTCCTGCGCCATCGCTGACTGTCACAAGCTTGGCATTATTGGTTGTAGTAAGGTACTTGCTGCACTCCGCATCCAAAAGATCCCAAAACTGGCGTTGCTCCTCATCCAAACGGTTATAGATATAGTTGGAAGAATAAATATCCCAGGGAGAACTATACTGCTGCGAGCCATAATTGTTGGAATACCGCCACAATTGACCGCCTGCCGTTAAATCCTCCACGCTCAGGATACCAATTTCCTCCGCCACTTCATCTGAAATGTCAATCGCCTCCAGCTGCATGCCGCCGGCATAATCTGATCCCGCCTCGGCAGCCTCATCTGGGGAAACAGTCACAGCCGCTTCTGCTGGCAATGCTGTAAAAAGCATGATCCCTGCCAACAAAAAAGATAAAATGCGTGTTCTCATATGATTCCCTCCTTCACATTTTCACTGCTCCATAACTCCCTCCCTGCTTGCAATTCTGCTATTTCCTGCCGCGGCTGTCCAGATATGCATCCAGACTGCCCCAGACTTTGTCCTTGTCAGACATAATCAGATCTTTCTCTGTCATCCCCTGCGGCAGCGGCCAGTCAATGCCAATCTTTTCATCTTTCCAAAGTATCCCGCCCTCGTCATTGGGATGGTAAAAATCTGTCACCTTATAACAGAATTCTGCATTATCGGACAGCACGACAAATCCATGTGCAAATCCCTTGGGGATGAAAAACTGCTTCTTATTCTCCGCTGACAGAATCACGCCGAACCATTTGCCGAACGTCTCGGAACCCTCACGCAAATCTACAGCCACGTCAAACACCTCGCCGCTTACCACGCGCACCAGCTTATCCTGCGGATAATTAATCTGGAAATGCAGTCCGCGCAGCACGCCTTTCTTGGATGCAGATTGGTTATCCTGCACAAAATCACAGTCAATCCCTGCTTCCTTGAAATCATTGTAATTATAAGTTTCCATAAAATACCCGCGTTCATCTCCAAATACCGCCGGCTCAATCACTTTCAGTCCCGCAATTCCATTGCAGCTGTCCGTCACTTTAATTTTTCCCATCTTAACCTCCTCTTTCTGGATGTAACTTATTTTATAAACAAATCTAAGCGTATGTTATTCTCATTTCCAGTTTTGCTACAGTCCCTGGGCGATTTCCATCAGATACTGTCCATAATCTGTCTTCATCAAAGGCTCTGCCAATTTCTTTAACTGCTCTTCATTGATGAACCCTCGCTTGTAAGCAATCTCCTCAATACAGGAGATATAAAGTCCCTGACGTTTCTGAAATGCCGATACGAAATCAGCCGCTGCCAGAAGCATATCGTGGTTTCCCGTATCCAGCCATGCAAACCCGCGTCCCAAAGTCTCTACTTTAAGATTTCCCCGCCTTAAATATTCGTTGTTGACACTGGTAATCTCAATCTCCCCACGCGCGGAAGGCTTGACGTTTTTGGCAATCTCCACTACGTCGTTGTCATAAAAATACAGTCCCGGCACTGCATAATTGGATTTCGGCTTCTCAGGCTTCTCCTCAATGGAGATAGCCGTCCCTTCCTCATTAAACTCCACTACGCCATATTCCCTGGGGTCCCTGACATAATATCCGAAAATCGTTGCCCCAGGCTGGCTGTCCGTTCTCTGCGCAACGCGCATAAGCACTCTGGAAAAGCTCTGTCCATAGAAAATATTGTCTCCCAGCACCAGAGCCACCGCGTCCTTGCCGATGAATTCTTCCCCGATGATAAAGGCGTCAGCCAGCCCTCTCGGTTCCTCCTGCACGGCATAGGCAAACCTCATGCCAAGCTGGCTCCCATCCCCCAGCAAATCCTCAAACACCGGCAAATCCCTGGGCGTGGAAATAATCAGTACCTCACGGATTCCCGCCAGCATCAGGGTAGACAGGGGATAATAAATCATCGGTTTGTCGTACACCGGCATAATCTGCTTGGAAATTGCTTTCGTCAATGGATACAGCCTTGTCCCGGAACCTCCGGCTAAAATAATTCCTTTCATTGGTTAACCTCCAAATCATTTTTTTCTCGGGCATAGACGCTCCTTGCCCCTGTAGAATCCACTAGCCCATAGCCAAGCTGGGCAAAATAATTATCCATCTCAAAAGAACTGAACGTTACAATATAATCTATCTTTCTCTTGCTAAGGGCTTTGGACAGACGCTTCCTTTCATCTTTCTTTCCGAAATTCACGGCATGGATGATGGTTTTCTCCGCCTTGTAGCCGCTCTTTACATTCTTATATCCTTCTGCATTATTATAATCCAGATAGGCTTTACGCCTAATCCCCCACACGAGCGAGGGGTCGTACAGCCTTGCAGCCATCTGGCATTCAATATCAAACGCCACAGAGGGGTTCTCTATCTCCCCATCATTGTGCCGCTCAATAATATCGCAGACCTTAATCACATCGCCGGGCAAGTTATAAATATTTTCTGGCATACGCAGACTTCCTTCTGTCAGGAAAGTGCTTGTCCCACCCTGGAACAGAGCAAGCAGCAGCACAAGCACTGCCGCCCTCTCCCAGAATTTCCGGCGCTCCATGACAGCTTTTGTCCCCGCCCAGGCTATCAGCAGCAAAATGGGTACCGCCCAGATAAACCGGTAAAAAGTCAGGTCAGACGTTAGTTTCCCTACCAGCCGCAGCGATACGTTATTGAACACAAACAGGACGCTCAGCAATACGACAAACAGCAGACGCTTGCGCCCTTTTTCATCCACTTTGCAGAAGCAATATATCAGGCAGGCCAGAAACAATGTCAGGAACACAGTCGGTCCCATATAAGTCTCAAATACCTGCTCCACACTCTCCACAACATACATATGATACCCTCGTCATCTATCAAGTTCTACGGCCACAGCCCACGCCCGGACATTATCCGACCGCAATCCGCAGCCCCCTGGTATACATAAAATACAAAACCATATAAGCCACATTGGGCAATACGCAGACAGCAGCGCGCCAGAGAATTGCCCACCTGGGTCCCGTCAGCCACTCCGCCAGCACGGCAATAATCACCATTGCCGGAACAATCACCAGCGCAGACATTGACACCGGCACACTGGCAAAACAGACCATGAACAACAGAAACCAATGCTCACGCTTTTGCCCATCTTTCCACAGGCAGAGCATAGCATAAAATACTGCCGGAATTACTACATTGGCACAGAATCCTTTGGCCTCATAACCCCGGACCAGCAGAAAATCCGATACCGTGTAATTGGTATGGAATCCCAAATGCAGGACAAAAACCAGCCCCACCAGAAAGAGCGCTTTCTTCTCATCATCTGCAAAAAGCTGCCTGCCAATGGCAAACAATATCCCTCCATGCAGCAAAATGCAAAGTATGCCAATCACATATCTGTGCAGTACCATCCCGCTGATACCGGTCAATTTGCACAACAGCGCGGAATGCATATAGAATGAGGAAATCGCATAGCGCAGATTCAGCGATTTGACCGGGGCGCCGGAAGCGCCATCGTATGCGTACATGGTATCCGTGCGCACAGTGGTATCTACCGTCCCCACATAATAACTGGTGTCCCAGCCCAGATACTGCTGCAGCGCTGCAAAACAGCAGCAGAACAATACCAGCAGCAATACTGCCATTAGCAAAATCCCCCGGTTCCTCCACAGTCCGGCAAAGCCTTGCCGCAACAAACTGCCCAGTTCCCTCCTGCCCAACAAGAGTGCGAAGATATTGACTGCCGCTGCAATGAAAAGCCATAAAACTACCAGCTCATGAAACGGCCTCCGCATGAAAATTAACGGCAGAGCAGCAATCTGGAACATTCCGAAATACACAAAGAATCCTAAAATACCTGTCTCATATCCTCTCGGACTTAAGCGGAACAATCTGCAGGCTGCAACGCCGAATATCACAAATTCTAATCCCAACAGTAAAAGCACA
>CANOHX010000173.1 GCA_947565885.1 uncultured Lachnospiraceae bacterium | reverse complement strand
AAATACCTGTCGGCGTACGCAAGAGAGTGCCTTTGGGAACCACGATTTCTTCGGCAGCATCAGCAATTGTCACGCTTTCGCCGGCAGCAAGCTGGGGCAGCGATAAGGGTTTCCATGTGATAGGGCAGTCTACGATTCCGTCTGTGACATGCTCAAGACCTTTTGCCAGGCTGATTTTGATAGGAAGCGTATCTGGCAGGCAGGAAGTTATCTCTTCCAGCGAGGCATTTGCGCGGACAGTAATTTGATATTTGCCATAGCCGCAGAATGGCCTCATTTCATACACGGCTAAGGAGGGAGCAAAAAAAGCGGTGGGCAGAAGTTCTTCCGGAATCGGCTGCGAGGCGCAACGGTCAATGAGCGCAGCCAGTGTTTCGTAAACCGTGCCGTTTTTTAAGACGAGACGCAGTTTTAAGTAAAATGAGTCTAACTTCTGTTCAAGGTAGCTTTTCAGTGGTTCCTGGTTAGAATAAAGGCAGGTTTGGTTCTGCAGTTTTGCCAACACTCCATCATCGTCTATCTTGTCCAGCCAGTGTAAGTCCCAAGGCACGCCGCAGGTCTGATATGTTTCCCCATCCAGAGAATACAAGGGCTGAATCAGGCTGATATCGGCAGGGATTTCCGTAAAGGAGCCTTTTACTACATATCCTTGATGAGAATACTCTATGCCGGCGTGGAATGCAGATGCTTCTTCTTGAAAATCAGGCGTCTTGTCATAAAAATCAAGCATCTTGTCATAAAAATTAGGCGTCTTGTTGAAAAATGCAGACGTTTTGCTGCAGGACACCGGCGCTTTGATGGGAAGCGGCGTCTTGGCAGGAATTGGTGTGTCGGGGGTTACTGCTGCCGCAGTAATTGCAGCTTTTGGCAAATTTTCTATATTTGCGGCAAGCCCTGTCAGGCTGTCTGCCAAAAGAAAGAGTGCAGCCAATACGGCAATTCTTTTTAACAATCTTTTCATACTGTACATGCTCCGTTTTACATAGATGATGTTTGTTATTAATTTTAACAATTATCTTTGGCTGTGTCAATTTTTGGGAATTTATTGTTATGGAGCCTATCAAGGATGGGACGTTTGCCGCTGTCCCAGCAGAAGCAGAAAAACTGTTAAAAGAAGCTGTGCCGGATATGTCAGGGGCTTCATGGGCAGTTCGTTTTGCTGCAAGACGTGATAATGTAATGTTGGTACTTAGCGGTATGAGCGACATGTAACAGCTTTTGGATAACCTTTCCTATATGGAAAGGTTCAGGCTGTTTATTAAGGTATAGGAAAAGTATGGCGTCTCAGAAAAGCAGTGCGGCAGGAATGAATGAAGCATTGTCATAACTGTCAGGAATCTTTCATACAATATAAAAAAAGCAATGTATGAGGGAATTTCGTTGAAAGGGTACATAGAAGAACGGGCAATTAATATTGCTAATTATATAATTGAGGAGAATGCTACGGTACGCCAGACTGCTAAGAAATTTGGAATTAGCAAGAGTACGGTACATAAAGATGTCACGGAACGCCTTGTCCAGATTAATCCAACCCTTGCTGCCCAGGCGCGAAAGGTCCTGGATGTAAATAAGTCGGAACGTCATATCCGGGGAGGTTTGGCGACCAGGGAAAAATATCTTCACCAAAAAGGGGCTGTCTGAGAACAGCCCTTCTACAATAAAATAAATCAATAAAAATGATTAAATTTATCACTATACAAGAAGATTTTTGTGTGTTAAGATAAAACACGTGAAAAGCGAAGAAAAGGAAGAGTAGCTGTGGCGGGGCTTACAGAGAGCTATCGGTGGTGGAAGGTAGCAGCGGCAAAACAGTGAACTGGCCTTGGAGCTTCCGGCTGAAGAACATAACCAGGCAGTAAAAGATATTTTCTGAGGATACCCAGGCAAGACATTAAGGACTATCTGCCCAGGATGCTCAGGCAGGGCATTAAGGACTATCTGTTGAGGAGACTCAGGCAGGACATTAAGGGCTATCTGCCCAGGATATCCGGGCGACAAATGTTATTGCAATTGGTTGGAGAAGTAAGTCAGGACGGGTTCTCCCGTTACAGAGATATGCATAGAAGTGGAAACTGATTTTTGAAAGGCAGACACGGAGTGCAGATGAGTGCATGGAAACATGAAGTAGGGTGGTACCGCGCAGGATTGAGTTATCTTTCGTCTCTATTATCGTTTGATAGTGGAAGCGAAGGATTTTTTTGGTTGTTTATAGGCAGAAGAATTTTTGTCGTTCACTATAGTTGAATAATTTGAACACTCTGAATTGCTATTTCCAGAGGGTTCTGAATAGTTATAATATTTTCTGAAATTACGGAGGAGAGAATCATGGAGAATTTTCAAAAGTATCAGAGACAATATTTTATGCCACCTGAGGTTACTTACGATTGGGTAAAAAAGGAATATATTACAAAACCGCCCATTTGGTGCAGTGTTGACTTGCGGGATGGCAATCAGGCGTTGATAGAGCCCATGAGTTTAGATGAGAAGTTAGATTTTTTCCAGCTTTTGGTGGATGTCGGGTTTAAAGAAATTGAGGTAGGGTTTCCGGCTGCTTCTGAAACCGAATATAATTTTATGCGTGCGCTGATTGAGCGGGATATGATACCCGATGATGTGACGGTGCAGGTGCTGACACAGGCGAGGGAACATATTATCCGTAAGACGTTTGAAGCTGTAAAGGGTGCGCCCCATGCAGTGGTGCATTTGTATAATTCCACTTCCCTGGCACAGCGGGAACAGGTATTCCACAAGAGCAAGGAGGAGATTAAGAAAATTGCTGTTGAGGGAGCCATTCTGTTAAAAGAACTTGCTGATGAGACGGAGGGGAATTTCACCTTTGAGTACAGCCCAGAGAGTTTTTCAGGGACGGAGGTGGATTATGCACTGGAAGTCTGCAACGCAGTGCTCGATGTGTGGCAGCCATCGCCGGAACGTAAGGCCATTATCAACCTTCCGACCACCGTGGAAAATGCTATGCCCCATGTATTTGCCGCACAGGTGGAATATATGAGCAAACATATGCGCTACCGTGAAAATGTTGTGCTTTCTCTTCATCCGCATAATGACCGCGGCGTGGGAATCTGCGATGCAGAGTTTGGAATCCTTGCCGGTGCGGACCGGATTGAGGGCACTCTGTTTGGAAATGGGGAGCGCACCGGAAATGTGGATATCGTGACGCTTGCCATGAATATGTTTTCTCATGGTGTTGACCCTCAATTGGATTTCAGCAATATGTCCAAAATTGCTGAGACATATGAGCGGTGTACGCGTATGCAGGTATCGCCGCGCCAGCCTTATGCAGGAGAGTTGGTATTTACGGCATTTTCAGGCTCCCACCAGGATGCGATTGCCAAAGGCATGGCCTGCAGAGAGGAAAACCCAGAGGGGTCATGGACCGTGCCTTATCTGCCAATTGACCCCAAGGATGTGGGACGCACCTATGATTCTGATGTTATCCGTATTAACAGCCAGTCCGGCAAAGGCGGAGTTGCCTATATACTCAAACAGAATTATGGCATTACGATTCCGGAGAAAATGCGTGAGGAAGTTGGCTATACCGTAAAAGGGATTTCAGACCGCCGCCATATGGAATTGTCGCCGCAATTAGTCTATCAGATATTCGAGGAACATTATGTAAATAATATGCCGCATTTTCAGATTCCAGAATGCCATTTCCGGCAGAAGGACGGCATTGTGGCGGAGGCAGTACTTTCCCATGGAGGGCAGGTGCGCACCGTTACCGGAAATGGAAATGGACGTTTGGATGCGGTCAGCAATGCGCTGAAGCAGTATTTCAATGTCAGCTACGAATTGTCTGTTTATGAGGAGCACTCTCTGTCCAGGGGTTCTTCGGCAAAGGCGGTTTCCTATGTAGGGATTTCTCATAATAACCAGCTTTTCTGGGGCGTGGGAGTTGACGAGGATATCATTTCCTCATCCATTGAGGCATTGTGCGTGGCAGTGAATAAGCTGGAACACATCAAAGAGACAGGGCAGTGCCGGGATGAGCGGCTGAATGAGATTATGAATTACATTCAGGAAAATTACCTGACAGTCACATTGGATGAACTGGCAGAAAAAATGCATTTGTCGAAACCGTATCTGTCAAAATATATTAAGGAGAAATCCGATAAGACATTCAGTGAGATTGTCAAAAATGTGCGCATGAAAAAGGCGCGGACGCTTCTTAAGAACACCAGTATGACCGTGGAAAGCATTGCGGACAGCGTAGGATATCAGAATGTGGAGCATTTTAACCGACTGTTTAAGAAAAAATATGATGTGACGCCGGTACAGTACCGTAACAGCAAGCAGGGTTTAAAATAGGGAGCGTATAAAATGACATTTCTCTTGTAAATGTGGGCGGCGTCCCTTATAATAAGGAAAAGAAATGGAAGTACAAAGTCTCAGAAATTTATTCCCGCGAAAGTCGAATGCCCCGCCCCTTGGGGCGATCTTGCTAAAAACAAGCTAGGCATGCCCCGATAGCTTGCTGCGGGGTGTTTGACATTCCAAATTAATTTCTGAGGTCCAAAGCTGCTTTAGTTAAATTGTCCGAAAACGGAAATACAGGAGGAAAAAACGTTGAAAAAAGAGACAGTGATTGTGCTTGATTTTGGCGGGCAGTACAACCAGCTCATTGCCAGGCGTGTGCGTGAATGCAATGTATATTGCGAAGTAAAGCCGTATACCATGAGCCTGGATGAAATCAAAGTGATGCAGCCCAAGGGAATTATTTTTACCGGAGGACCGAACAGCGTTTATACAGAAACATCGCCGCGTTACCAGAAAGAAATATTTGAACTGGGGATTCCTATTCTCGGAATTTGCTATGGCTCCCAACTGGTAGCGCATTTGTTGGGCGGAACAGTCAAGACGGCTCCAGTCAGCGAATATGGGCATACAGAAGTGGAAATAGATACAGCGGATGTGATTTTTGAAGGGGTATCTCCTAAGACGGTCTGCTGGATGAGCCATACTGATTATATTGAGACAGCCCCGGAAGGATTTCATGTCACGGCACATACGTCTGTATGCCCGGTGGCAGCTATGGCGTGCCCCGAGCGCAAAATATATGCAACACAATTTCACCCGGAGGTTATGCATACCAAAGAGGGCATGAAAATGCTAGCTAATTTTGTTTATAAGGTCTGCGGCTGTTCTGGTGACTGGAAGATGGATTCCTTTGTGGAAACCACGATTGCCAGCCTACGTGAGCAGATTGGTGATGGCAAGGTTCTCTGTGCCCTGTCAGGAGGCGTGGATTCTTCTGTTGCAGCAGTGCTGCTCTCTAAAGCGGTCGGCAAGCAGCTGACATGCGTGTTTGTAGACCATGGTCTCCTGCGCAAAAATGAAGGCGATGAAGTAGAGGCAGTGTTTGGAGCGGATGGAGCATATGAACTCAATTTTATTCGTGTCAATGCGCAGCAGCGTTATTATGATAAATTGAAAGGCGTCATAGAACCGGAGGAAAAACGCAAGATTATCGGTGCTGAATTTATCCGGGTATTTGAGGAAGAAGCCAAGAAAATCGGAGCGGTGGACTTCCTTGTACAGGGAACGATTTATCCAGATGTCATTGAATCCGGCCTCGGCAAGTCCGCGGTCATCAAATCCCATCATAACGTAGGCGGACTTCCTGATGTGGTAGATTTCAAGGAAATTATTGAGCCATTGCGTATGCTTTTTAAAGACGAGGTGCGCAAAGCAGGGCTTGAACTTGGCATTCCAGAACATCTGGTATTTCGTCAGCCGTTCCCGGGTCCAGGGCTTGGTATCCGCATTATCGGAGAAGTCACAGAAGAAAAGGTGAAGATTGTCCAGGAAGCAGATTACATTTACCGGGAAGAAATTGCCAAGGCGGGTCTTGATAAAGGGCTTGGCCAATATTTTGCGGCTTTAACCAATATGCGTTCAGTAGGCGTAATGGGGGATTTTAGAACTTATGATTATGCTGTAGCTCTCCGTGCAGTAAATACTAGCGACTTTATGACAGCGGAGGCAGCACAGCTTCCGTGGGATGTTTTGAATAAGGTGGCAAATAGGATTGTCAATGAAGTCAGGGGAGTTAACCGGGTAGTTTATGACTGTACCGGGAAGCCGCCGGGGACGATTGAGTTCGAATAATTAAACGGATGAGAGAAACCCAGTATTTATGCTGGCTACAAACAGAAAAGTTTAGTGGCTGGCAACGATTTGGCAACACTTTTTCTTATCTTATAGGAAATTCCGCCCTTATGTGGCACAAAGAAAAACGTATGTTCATCGAACATACGTTAGATAGATATGTGTTTTAGGCAT
>CANOHX010000172.1 GCA_947565885.1 uncultured Lachnospiraceae bacterium | reverse complement strand
AGAACAATGAACTTGCTGTCATTAACTTTGGATGTCAGCACGGATTTCAGCGCTGCCCTTTTCTCTTTTTTATTCAGCTTAAACGAATAATCTCTCGGCGTAGGGGCAAATACAACACCGCCGCCTTTCCACTGCGGAGCACGGATGGAACCCTGCCTTGCATGTCCAGTCCCTTTCTGTCTCCACGGCTTTCTTCCGCCACCGCGTACCTCAGAACGCGTCTTTGCTTTCTGCGTACCCTGGCGTTTGTTTGCGAGATACTGTACGACTGACATGTGTACCAGATGCTCATTGATTTTCGCACCGAACACTGCATCGCTCAGCTCAAGGCTTCCAACTTCTTCGCCTTTCATATTATAAATAGCTACGTTAGCCATCTCTCAATTCCTCCTTTCGATTTAGGTACTATTGTGCTGCTTTCACAGACTCTCTAATGGTTACCAAAGACTTCTTCGGTCCTGGTACAGAGCCCTTAATCAAAAGCAGGTTGTTCTCTGCGTCTACCCTGACAACTTCCAGATTCTGGACAGTCACTCTTACACAGCCCATATGTCCCGGCATCCCTTTGCCTTTAAACACTTTACTCGGGCTGGAACATGCACCGTTAGAACCCTGATGGCGGTGGAACTTAGAACCATGCGTCATCGGCCCTCTGTGCTGTCCATGTCTCTTAATAGCACCCTGGAATCCTTTTCCTTTGGAAATTGCAGTAGCGTCAATCTTGTCGCCCTCTGCAAAAATATCTGCTTTAATCTCATCTGCCAGCTTGTAATCTGCGGCATTCTCGAGCTTGAATTCCCTTACATACCTCTTACCAGATACTCCGGCTTTGTCAAAGTGGCCTTTCTCAGCTTTTGTCACGCCATGTCTGTATCTGATTTCTTTTTTTCCGTTGGCATCTTTGTTCACAATCTTGTCTTTCTTGTCAACAAACCCAACCTGAACTGCACTGTATCCGTCATTCTCCTCAGTCTTAATCTGAGTCACATAACAGGGACCAGCCTGCAATACAGTAACCGGCACTAAAACGCCGTCTGTGTTGAAGATTTGAGTCATTCCGACTTTTGTAGCTAAAATCGCTTTCTTCATTTCTTTACCTCCTGTTTACTCTACAGCGGAACGCTTCTTACCCATCTCTGTGGGGGCAGCGGAACCGTTCATCCTAGAACAGAGAATAGATAATGTATCATAAACCTGTCAGGACTGTTACCTAATATTACTTGTTTTTCATTTTGATATCAATATACACGCCAGCCGGCATTTCCAGCCTGGACAAAGCGTCAACCGTCTTCTGGGTCGGTGTGATGATATCAATCAGCCTCTTATGGGTTCTCTGCTCAAACTGTTCTCTGGAATCCTTATACTTATGAACAGCCCTCAAAATCGTAACTACTTCTCTCTTTGTGGGAAGTGGCACCGGTCCGCTCACCTGTGATCCGTTCTTCTTTACAGTTTCGATGATTTTCTTCGCAGATGCATCCACCAGCTGATGGTCATATGCCTTCAGTGTGATTCTCATTACTTGACTTGCCATAAAAAAAGTCGCCTCCTTTTCGCACTTTCACTTCAGTACGACAAGCGGTGACTGTACACTTCTCCGTGTGTGTCATAACTGTTACACACGTTGTTTCTGCTTTCTGCAGACAATTTCTTGTGATACAGTGACTTGTCGCCAGTTTCCTAACTTGACATTCGCTCCACGGAAAACCTGCCATATTTGCGGCAGCAACCTCTCGCTTCATCGCTATCATGCCACAGCAAGTATTAGTATAACGGATATCTCCAAAAAAAGCAAGTACTTTTTTAATTTTCCAGTTCAGCCAGCCGAAAGAATTTAGGCTGAACTATGTAAAAAATAGCAGGGCGCAAGCCAAACCGACTTGCGCCCCATCATTACTTCCACGTAAATATAGTGAACGACAAAAATTTTTTTCGTTCACTTGCGCCGATTTTGGCTGCGTGAAACGCAGTATCTTCCTTACAAAATCGTGCGCATCCTCCTGGAAGGGTTATAGCAAGGGACAAATTATTTTGTCGCTTACTATAATTCTCTGTATTATTCTGCTTTGAAAGATTTCTCCGTCAGCACATTTCCGTCCGGGTCAAGATAACGTACCGTGAAAGTACATGCGCCCTCCTGTCCAACTGCAGTATCCAAGGTCTTAACCTGTGTCTTGAACGTTTCAGCCTGGGCATCTACAGCAGCTGCTAAAGTATCACCGATGCCTTCTGTAATCATGGAACTGTCCTCAATTTTAACCTCGATAATCATCTCATTTCCAACTGCACTGACAGAAGCGGACATGCCTTCTGTTGCCATAGACTGAGTCATGCTGTCAAATGCAGATTTTGCAGCCGGATCCTGGAACAATTCTTCCAGGGTAGTGCCAGTAGCTGCATCTCCTTCTCCCGCATCAGCGGAAGCATCTGTTCCTGCCTCATCAGCGTTATCAGCGCCATCGGACGTTTCATCTCCTGCGCTTTCTTTATCATCAGCTGCTTCTGTTCCCGCTGCATCTTTATCATCAGCCGCTCCTGCTGCCTCATCGTCTGCCGCAGCCTCAGTATCCGCCGCTTTGTCTTCTTTGCCAGAACCCCCACACGCTGTAACAGATAATGTCATTGCCATAACGGCTGCACACGCGAATAACTTTAATGTCTTTCTTTTCATTTTACTTTTCCTCCTTGTTTTCATAAACTTACTTTGCATTATTATTCTTTTATTTTATCAATATCTGTAAGGTTAACGCCCGCTACATTTAAAATCGCCTTCAACGAAAGATACTCGTCTTTTAATTTGGCATACGTTTCCGTAGCGTTTTCCTTCTTGGCCAACATCATGTATTCTTGTAATTTTGTAAAATCTTCAATGGCAGCTTTGACAACATCAAGGCCATTGGGCATATGATTCACCTCCTTATCGCATAACCACACATGCTTATTTAATGTTGGCAGTAACATCAAACAGACAGGAAACAATCATTTTTTTCTAATATGGTCTTAATTTCATCTATTGTTTTTCCCATTACATCCGCTATCTGCTCTAATGTGTAATTCTTTTCATACATACTTCTGACTATCCTATTTTCCGTCATCGTTTTACCCCTGGCTTCTCCTCTGGCTTCTCCTCTGGCTTCTCCTCTGGCTTCCCCTCTGGCTTCTCCTCTTTCCAAAATTCCCTGGCTCAAATTACACATAATATTCACATCCTCTCTTACCCTGTCATTTACCGCAATACCGTATTCCGTCTCCATAATCCCCAATTTTTTCTCAGCGGTTAAATCGGCTGACAGCAGAGCTCCCAGCAAGCGATGCAATTCATATCCATTTTCGCCCTCAGGCAGTTCGTTCGATAAACCTATCAATACTATATTTAATAAATTCAGACTACCTTTCCATTGACTGGAACCTAGCAGCTTATCATCTGTCAAATGCACATAATCCATACTATTTTCATTCATATTCATACAAATCCAGATGGAAAACACACGTTTAATGTCATTATAGTTCATTTTGCTAAAATCTCTTTCTTTCTGGGAAGAGACAAGACGGCTTACATAAAAAATTGCCCTATTTAAAATATTGTAGTGTGTCGGTTCCTCTTTCTGAGCCTCCAAATTAATAATAATCTGCGAAGCCCCATCCTTCATCCTCACATAAAAAATGATATCGAACCTGACAAGCCCCTCATTTATCTCCGTATTTTCCGTATTTATTCCGATAATCCGTTTCCCTTCCGCCACATTTGTCAGCCCCGGTTCAACCGGAACTGTGGCGATAAAAGGTTCTTTTTCGATATAGGGCACAACCTCTTCCGGCTGCATTCCTTGAAATTCATCGACAGTTTTTACCAATATATGCGCCAGTATCATTTTATTGCTCAATAGGCGCTTTACCTTTTCATCATATTGGGCTTCCATATCTGCCGCATTCACCGCATTTTTTATCTCTGTGTTCACAGCTACTCCCCTCGTGCATCCTATATATGGTTAATGACCAGGCAACTTTAAAATTATTTTACCCCAGCCATCGCCTAAATTCAACAGGAATTTGCCAACCATCGCGGAAATCCCAACATTTTCCTTACTCCCTTCCCTCCGGCAAAGGCTTAATAATCTTCTTATAGATATTTACCAGACAGAGTACGGATACCAAAAGAGACATCGTTTCTGCAATCGGGAACGCCCACCAGACCGCATCAAGCCCGCCTACCCTTGCCAGGATATATGCTGCCGGCACTAATACCACAAGCTGTCTCATGATAGAGACTATCATACTGTAAACTGCTTTTCCCAAAGCCTGGAAAATCGTTCCGGCAATGATACAGAACCAGGCAATCAGAAAATGAAATCCGATAATCCTCAGCGCCTGACAGCCAATATCCATCATCTCCTCGGAAGCATCGAACATGCGCAGAAGCACTTGCGGGACAAGTTCAAATCCGGCAAAGCCAAACAGCAGAAGACCGAACGCAATGCCCATGCTTATCTTGATGGTCTTAATCATACGCTTCCTCTGCTGCGCACCGTAACTGTAGGCAATAATCGGCGTAATGCCATTGTTCAGCCCAAAGACTGGCATAAAGAAGAAGCTTTGCAGCTTAAAATAAACGCCAAAAACTGCCGCTGCCGTAGAAGAGAAGTCAATCAATATCTTATTCATGCAGTATGTCATAACGGAACCAATGGACTGCATTATAATAGAAGGAACGCCTACCATATAAATACTTCCAATCAGCGCTCCGCTCAGACGGAATCCTTTGAGGGACAAGTCCACCTCATGATTAAATTTCATATTGCAGACGCAGGCAACGATTGCTGCCACGCATTGCCCAATCACAGTTGCCACAGCTGCGCCCGCGACACCCATCTTGGGAAGTCCCAGCCATCCAAATATAAGGATTGGGTCTAAAATAATATTCGTGATAGCCCCTGCAAGCTGCGATACCATGCTGAAAACCGTCTTACCGGTAGAAGTCAAAAGCCGCTCAAAGAAAAACTGTCCAAATATTCCCAGCGAAAATATCATTACAATGCTCAGATACTGCACGCCCATGTCAAAGATTTCCGGTGAGCTTCCTTTTAACTGACTTGCATAGAACGGCTTTACTGCGACAAACCCCAACACAAGGAAGAGGAAATAACTTAATATATACAAAAAACCTCCATTCAATGCCGTGGCATTCGCTTTCTTGAAATTTTTCTCCCCCAATGACTTGGAAAGGATTGCATTGATTCCGACACCAGTACCAGCCCCCACTGCAATCACCAGCGTCTGCAGCGGAAACGCAAGGGACACCGCTGTCAGCGCATCCTCCGATACCCTCGCCACAAAAATGCTGTCCACAATATTATAGAGCGCCTGCACCAACATGGAAACCATCATCGGAAACGACATGTTCCACACCAGCTTATTGACCGGCATAACGCCCATCTTGTTTTCTTGAATCTGTTCTGTATCTTTTCTGTTCATCTTATCACTCCTTTGCATAGAACTTTTTGAGCAACAGTCCTATTATAGCTCCGGCAGGGAACAAAGTCAACAGAGAATTATTTTTCTTCAGGATAAACGTAACAGTTCAGCCCACGCCATTCGCAAAGACGCCTGCGGCGTTTTCCCGCTGCTTTGCAGCTACCTTTGCTCATTATCTGGCGTTCCCTCAGCCGCAATAAATCTCGTCAAATTCATGCTAGCATGATTTGCCTCGCTTTCTTTCGGCTGGCTGAACTGATACCTATTATCTAAAACAAGCTGCGCCCGCATGGTCTTACGACCACCGGGCACAGCCTGTATATTCTTGTTGCTATTATTATTTCACTTTAACTGTAAGGGTCTTCGTTGCCTTTCCACTGGTAATCTTAACCTTAACAGTTCCTTTCTTCTTACCTTTGATGGTAAGCTTGCCTTTCTTGAATGTTACAGTAGCAATCTTCTTCTGCTTTTTGCTCAGCTTGCCAATCGTGATACCAGAATTCTTGGGGTTTACACTGACAGTCAACTTCACACTCTTCTTTTTCTTCACGGTAACAGTATTCTTCTTAACTGCTTTCTTACCATTCTTAATCGTAATGGTAGGATTCTTAACAGTCACATTAATGCTCTTGCTGATGCCGTTAGCTGTAGCTGTAACGGTTGCCTTACCAGCCTTAACAGCGGTAATCTTACCGGTATTGTCTACTTTGGCAATCTTATCATTGCTGGATTTCCATGTTACTGTCTTAGATGCTCCAGTTACAGTTGCTTTAACCGTAACCGTCTTGGAAGCCTTGCCAGTATACAATGTAACAGCTGATTTATCCAAAGTCAGGTCAGCC